>JBMYYN010000182.1:0-4870 GCA_049609445.1 Bacteroidia bacterium
AAAGAATGGAGTTTTCACCATAACTAGAAATGGAGAAGTCTCCAAGGTAACTTTTGAAGACGATATAGAAATTTCAAGAGGTCCTATTGACCCTCAAAATTTAGGAAAGTAGCAGTTGCAGTGCAGAGCTTGATTTTTGCTCAAGTGAAATTTTTCTGTTTCCGATGATATTTTCAAGTTCTGAGTTATTCTCATTGTAGTTAAAAACAGTGAGTAACGTAAACCCACTATCTACAGATACGACGAACTTTTCATTCAGTATTTCTGTTAGAGCTTGAACTTTCTCTTCGGATGCTGAGAAACATGCCATAAAACTAATTGCCGAATTTTGCATAAGGTTCAATTGAACTCCTGCTTGATTAAATGCACTAAAAATTATTTCTAAATTATCTTCAACAATAAAGGAGAAATCCTTCGATGCAATCGTGATCAGTGATTGGTTCTCTTTTACAATGTAGCACTGTGTTTCATTCAGCGTTCTGCTATCATTTTCCATCACTTTAGTACCTGCTAACTCCGGATCTAAGAAAGACTTCACGTAAAGAGGAATACTTTTGTTTTTGAGAGGTTGAATGGTCTTAGGGTGTATAACAGAGGCTCCATAGTAAGCCAGTTCTATGGCTTCATTGTACGATAGAAGCGGTATCAATACAGCATCGTCAAATTTTCGAGGATCGGCATTCATTATCCCATCCACATCTTTCCAAATCGTCACAGAATCGGCATCCATAGCATAAGCAAAAATTGCCGCTGTATAATCGGATCCTTCTCTGCCCAAAGTAGTATTCTTATGATTTAATCCCCTCCCAATAAATCCTTGTGATACTATAGTTTGTTTCTCAGCCAGTGGCTTTAGGCTATTATTTATCAATGGAACACATTCATCCCAAAGTACATTGGCACTTCTATTCTTGTCAGTGGTAATCACAAAATTTCGTGCATCAATCCAACGATTTTTGTAACCTATTTTATTTAGGTAGGTACTGATTATTTTAGTGGATATCAATTCACCGAAAGGAACAATCCTATCATATTCCATGTCAAATGGTGAAGCGACATCTCTTTTTTTCTCTATGATGCATTCTAACTCTATGAGTAAGTTTTCTACTTCATAATAGTCATACTCATCTATTTGTAGTTCATTGATTATCTGCTGATGAAAAACCTTAACTTCTTCACAAATTTTCGTCTTATCTTCCTTTTCGTAATAGTAAGCATGTACCAATTCCTCTAGCTTATTGGTAATCTTACCCATCGCCGAAACCACCACTACCAAGGGTCCGTCGCCATATGAACGAAGCACCTCAGCCACATTTTTTACAGCAGCAGCATTCTTCACACTTGCTCCTCCAAATTTGAATACTCTCATATAAGATTAAATTTGTGCAAATTTACCCAATTAAAACAGTAATGAGAATAAACCAAGTAATAAGTCTAAGCCAATTCATAGCAGACCAACAGAGCAAATTTCCAGATGCCAGTGGTGACTTATCCAAGATATTCAGAGACATAAAATTCGCTGCTAAAATTGTCAATAGAGACGTAAGAAAAGCAGGACTAGTAGATGTACTAGGAGCTCACGGAACAGTGAATGTACAAGGTGAAGAAGTAAAAAAATTGGACATGTTAGCCAATGAAGAATTTAAATCATCATTGACCCTAGGAGGTGACTGCTGTGCCATTATTTCGGAAGAAGAGGAAGACATACATCACATAGAAACTACACTAAACCAAGATAGTAAATACATCATAGCTATGGACCCACTAGATGGTAGTAGCAACATAGATGTGAATGCTAGTATCGGAACCATATTTTCGGTTTACAAGCGAAAAAGCCCTGTTGGTGGTCCAGTAACTATGGAAGACGTACTCCAAAAAGGTGTCAACCAAGTAGCAGCTGGGTACATCATCTACGGAAGTAGTACTATGATAGTCTTCACTACTGGACAAGGTGTAAATGCATTCACACTCGATTCATCTATAGGTGACTTTTGCCTAAGTCATCCCGACATCAAAATACCCGAAGACGGAAAGATATATTCTATCAATGATGGGAATTACGATCAATTCGAACAAGGTGTAAAAGACTACGTAGACTACTGTCGCGACAGTACCAACAAAGAAACTTACAGTGCAAGGTACATAGGAAGTATGGTGTCTGATTTTCACAGAAACCTTCTTAAAGGCGGAATATTCATGTATCCAGCTACATCTGGAGCTCCTAATGGTAAACTAAGACTCATGTTTGAAAGTAATCCAATGGCTTTCATCACCGAACAAGCAGGAGGAAAAGCTACCAATGGTTCTAAGCGAATAATGGAACTGGAACCTACCGAGATTCACCAGCGTAATCCTGTATTCATGGGAAGTAAAAACATGGTGGATAAAGTAGAAAGCATGATTCGAGGATAGTACTCTTCATCACATGGAGAATCTCACTACAGAAAGGCTCATCCTTATTCCTGTAAATCAGGAAATAATGGACCACGTTTTTGCAAATCTTTCTGCGGTTGAGCAAATGAACTTTCTGGGTTGCAAGTCTTCTCATCAGTTAGAAGAACAGCAGCGAAGACATAGGCAAGGACTTAGCACTTTTAATAAAAAGTTCCACTACTTTTTTATCCGCGAGAAGACCACGAATAAGCACATGGGGTGGTGTGGGTTTCACACGTGGCATATAGACCATCAAAGAGCTGAAATTGGCTATGGTATCGATGAAGAATTTAGACAACGAGGATTCATGAAAGAAGCTCTGAAACCTATTATCCAATTTGGATTTTCAGTAATGAATCTTCATCGCATTGAAGCATTTGCTGCTGAATACAACACAGCATCTGTACGACTGTTAGAAATTTTTGGATTTAATAAAGAAGGAGTTTTGAAAGAACACTATAAAGTGAATGGCAAAAATGAAGATTCAACAGCTTTTGCCTTACTTAAGAAAGATTACCTTTTAGTTTAAACTAGCACCTAAGAATCAGGTTATTTCCAACCGTTTACACTTTAACAAAACTTTAATCGGACAAAAATGTCCATTATTAAACTTTGTCTTGTACATTTGCTGAAGAATTAAAACGAATGTTTTCGAAGGCTTGTGAATATGCAATAAAGGCTTTAATCCAGATAGGACTGAGCTCGAAGCAGGGTAAACGAATAAATCTACAAACAGTAGCCAAAAACATTGACTCTCCCGTAGCATTCACTGCTAAAATCTTGCAAGCTCTAGTCAAAGAAAACATTGTAACCTCCATAAAAGGACCGGCTGGAGGCTATGAAATTTCCAAAGAGAATTCTGAAACTACCTTGCTGCAGGTAGTAGAAATAATAGATGGTGAAAAAATATATAATGGCTGCGGGTTAGGTCTAAAAAAATGTAATCCTTCCAGACCTTGTCCTATGCACGATAGGTTCATTCAGATCAGAACCGACCTCAAAAACATGCTTACCTCTACCTCACTGGATCAGCTAACAACAGAATACAATGAAAATCTCAATTTCTTAAAACGATAAAAAATTTACTCTTTAATTAGACTCAAACATCCAATTTAAAAAATAACATAAATAATATGAACATTACAAAGGACAACATCGTAGGACAGGTAGTAGCTCAAGACTACAGAACAGCTACAGTCTTTAAGACTCATCAAATAGACTTCTGCTGCAGAGGCAACAGAACTATTGATGGTGTTTGTAAACAAAACAATTTAGAAACTGATAAATTCATTGATGAACTGAATCTTTGCATTCAGAATTCAGCTAATCATTCTGCCAACTTTCATTTATGGGACATAGATCTTCTTACGGACTATATAGAAAAGAATCATCATAGATACGTGGAAAAGAGAATTCCTGAGCTAAAAACCTATCTCAATAAAATAGCTAGAGTACACGGTGGCAGACATCCTGAACTGATAGAAGTAGATGAGTTATTCTCGGCATCAGCCTATGACTTGCTGCATCACATGGAAAAGGAAGAAACCATATTGTTTCCATTTGTGAGAAAAATGGCAGCAGGTGTGTACGAAGAGAAACCTCAGTTTGGAGCAGTAATCAATCCTATCTCTGTGATGAGAGAAGAACACGACAATGAAGGAGTTAGGTTCAGAAAAATAGCCAAGCTAACAAACAATTTCACCCCACCAGAAGATGCGTGCACTACGTACCGGGTTGCTTTTGAAATGCTAAAAGAATTTGAAGAGGACCTTCACCAACACATTCATCTCGAAAACAACATTCTATTCCCAAAAGCAGTAGCTGCTGAGAACAAATATCAACTAGCATAGAATTCTCTAAATTGCAGCATGAGCTCTACTGTCTCTAGAGTTCATGCTGTTTTTACGTTAGTTTCGTATCAATTATGGAGGAATTTGTCATAGCTAGAATCATCCACATCCTTGCCGTGGTCGTCTGGATTGGTGGAGTTGCCATGGTCACGACAGTTATCATTCCTGCAGTAAAGAAGATGGCCTCGAAAGACGACCAAATTACAACGTTTGAGACTATCGAGGGGAGATTTGCTTCTCAGGCAAAGGTGGCTACGCTGTTGACCGGGATATCAGGCTTCTATATGCTTTATGTACTTGATGGCTGGGACAGATATCTTGAGATTACCTATTGGTGGATCCATGCTATGACCGCGATTTGGTTCATTTTTACCGTAGTCTTATTTATCCTTGAACCTCTGCTTCTTCATAGACTATTTAAAAAATACGCTAATGATGATCCCTCAAAGACATTCAGAATAATGCATATCTTTCATTGGATACTGCTTATTCTTAGTCTTATAACTACCGCTGGTGCCGTCGCGGGGAGCCACGGATGGTTGATTTTGTAATAGTTCTAAACTACCCATCTACCTAATACTTGAGCA
>JBMYYN010000183.1:0-4868 GCA_049609445.1 Bacteroidia bacterium
CTTAAGGATAGATTGGTCATTTCTTCAAATGAACGAGCACTCTTGAGCCATAGCCATTCCCAAAGTTGGTTGGCTCTGAATTTCTTTTCACCTAATTCGAGGCATGCTTCTAGTAGTTGTTCTTTTGAGAGGGAACGAATATCTTTCACTTTGGCAAAGGTAAGGGTAAAGAATAATAGAGTAGGGCAAAAAAAAGCCCTTACAAAACTGTAAGGGCTTTTTTAATGTCATTAAAGCTAGAATTACTCTACTAGAGTTCCAGTTGAAGCATTTACGAATTCATATTTAGTTCCTACTTTGTTGTACATAGCAACTCCGATAGAAATGTGATCTGCGTCCCAAGAATCGTCAATGTCTACAGATAACTCACCAGCAACAGTAGATCCTACTGAAAGGCCAGAAATAGCAGTACCGTAACCTTCACCACCTGTAGCTTCACCTCTCAAGACATACTTGTGAAGAGCGTTAGCACCTTCTGAGTGTCCAGCTTGATTTCCCTTTACTTTATTCTCTAAGATATAGATAGCCAAGTATGGAGAAGCAACGTCTGAATATGCTTCAGAAAGATATTTCATATCTATTTTTCCACCAGATATTTTATACTTCAATGTAGTGTTAGCTACTACAGGAGCAGCAGCATGATCATTTACTCTACCGTAGATTTCATCTTTTTCTTTTTGAGTGTAAACTCCTTGAGATCTATCTTCAGTAGTTACACTACCATTAGCACCGAAGTGTGGGTAACCTGCAGCTCCCCAAGCATTTTGAAGAGTAGTTGCTTCTGGCGTAATAAATAACGCTGCAACAAAGTTTTGACCATAAGCAGTCATCGAGAATCCATTTCCTTCCATAGACTCTACTAACTCAGCCATCATCGACCAACCCCAAGATCCACAAGGAGGACAGTTAGTACCACTGAACTTTACAGTCATAGACTGATTTTCTTTTGCAACTGCTGTAACTGCTAGAGGGTCACCACTTGATCCACCAGGTTCAGTTCCACCATCGTCAGGCCCACATCCGAATATGAATAATGATGCGATTAGGCTAAAAAATAAGATTTTTTTCATTTTTGTATTGTATATTTTTATTAGGTGTCCAAATATAGAGTTTATTTTAAAAGAAATTATCACAAATGAGATTATGACAATAAAATAAGAATGAGCAAGAATTAGTACTCTATACCTGCTATTGTAAGCTTTTTGCTTTCAGAAGGTTCGCAATGACCAATCACTTGAGCGTCTATATTGAAGCTTTTAGATATTGCGATTAGTTCAGCTGCCGCATCTTTTTTACAGTATATCTCAAGTCTGTGACCCATATTGAATACTTCAAACATTTCTTTGGTTGTAGTCTCAGTGGTCTCCTGAATGGTTTTAAATAGAGGTGGAATTGGAAGTAGATTGTCCTTTATGATGTGTAAAGGCTTATCTAAAAATTTCATCACTTTAGTCTGAGCACCTCCTGTACAATGAATTATACCATTCACTTTTGATTTTAATTCGCCGTTTTCTACTATTTTATTTAATATCGGGGCGTATGTACGAGTAGAAGATAGCAATGCTTTACCTATATCTAGAGGTGTTCCTTCTAGTTCATCAGTTAGTTTAAACTTTCCGGAGTAGATATATTCTTCGTCGGTATTAATGTCATAAGACTCTGGGTACTTTGAAAAATACTCATGAGACAATAAGTCGTGACGACCAGAAGTCAATCCATTGGAACCAATACCAGAGTTGTATTCTGTTTCATAGGTTGCTTGACCATATGACGCAAATCCAACTATAACATCATCTTCTTGTATGTCTACTTCTAAAATTTCTTCTCGAGTAGGTCTACAAGCTACGGTACTGTCTACGATTGCTGTTTTAACTAAATCTCCAACGTCAGCAGTCTCACCACCAGTGAATTTGATGTCTACACCATAAGTGCCCATCGTAGCTATACAATCTTCAAATCCATCGATGATTTCTTTAATCACAGCACCAGTAATCAGATGCTTGTTTCTACCAATGGTATTAGATAATAAAAATGGACCGGTTGCTCCTGTGCATATGATATCGTCAAGATTCATGACAATAGCATCTTGAGCTATGCCTTTCCAAACGCTTATGTCTCCTGTTTCTTTCCAATATAAATATGCAAGAGATGATTTTGTGCCAGCACCATCGGCATGTACGATGTTGCAAAAAGCATCATCCCCACCTATATAGTCTTCTACTATCTTACAAAAAGCATTAGGGAAGATTCCCTTGTCTACATTAGAAATTGCCTTGTGTACATCTTCTTTTTGAGATGAAACACCACGTTTTTCGTATCTACTCACTGAGTGAATTTACTAATTTTGATTTATTCGTCGGTGTCTTTCAACAACCATACTTTTCCTTCTTTGATTTCAAAGTCCACATACTCCTTGTCAAAGATGCTATAGCCTAAAACGGTCTTCTTGGTTGTCACCATTTTACACTTCACCTTTTTGTATATTTTGTCATTGATCT
The DNA here is from genome assembly GCA_049609445.1 of Bacteroidia bacterium. Lineage (GTDB taxonomy): Bacteria > Bacteroidota > Bacteroidia > NS11-12g > UBA9320 > UBA9320. The sequence continues at coordinate 2,499 of JBMYYN010000183.1, forward strand.
TCAGCTCTTTGAGCGTGAATGACGTACCAAAGATCTTAGTACCATCACTCAATTTGATCTTATCTCCGGAATCTCTAAAGTCATCTGCTTTGAGCTTACCACTTTTGATCAATTGTTCAACAAGAGTCTGTGGAATTAGTGTTCTTCTAGAATCACCATTATAGATAAACTTAATTTTCTTACGACCTATGTAACCATAAAGGGTGTAATCGTCACCTCTACCCTTAGTAAGAGGAACAAAATCATATTTAGCCATTAGTTCATCTTGTGCTTTCTTTTCTAGAAGTAGACTATCTTCTAAAGCACGTGCTCTCATGAAGCTATCGATGTCTCCTTTAGTTCCGATCAAGAACTCACGTTGTTTTTCTAATAAGTATGGGCTGTAAATAGATCCTTTACCATTCAAGGCTTCATCATTTCGTTGTGCGTAGTCGACACCTATAGATAACACATCAAAATTACAGTTCACTACTTTTACGGTAGTTCGTCTATTCTTTTGGTGTTCTTCTTCGCTACAGTCTACTCGAGTTGCTCCTTCGCATTCACAATGATTTACCAGTTGTGATTCACCATACCCTCTAGCCTCTAAACGGAACGGATTGATTTTTCCTTGGTCTATAATGTACTTAATAGCAGAATCAGCTCTACGTTGAGAAAGTGCTCTGTTGTACTCGTAAGTAGCTCTACAGTCTGTATGAGACCCAAGCTCAACAGCCATTCGTGGATATTTCTTAAGAGTTTTCACTAAGTCATCCAAAATGCTTTTTGCATCTTCTCTAATGAATGCTTTATCTAAGTCATAGTAAATCGGAAGAACAAATACATCATTACAAGTATTCTTCATACAGAAATCTTTGATGTGCTGGCAATCTACAGAGTTTTCAACTCCCATAGTACTTACATACTGAGGTTTAGCATCATAATAGTATGCACTACGCTTAGATACTTCTATTGTATATTCTCTGTTGATACCTATTTCAGTTTCATAGTAACCTTTACTGTCTGTACGCAATCTTATTTTACTTGAATCTACATTATTGCTGATGAGTACATATGCATCTGAAATAGCAGTTCCACTGTCACAATCTGTTACTTGCCCTTTAAGTTTACACTCAATAGGCTCCATAGTGAAATGGTATATATCATCTTGACTCTTATTTCTGTTTGAAGTAAAATATCCTTCCTCTTTAGTAGGAGTCAGAATTATGCCGAAATCATCCCCTTGAGAGTTTATTGGACTCTTCATATTGGTTGGTATAGCCCAATCAGTAGGACCATCACCATCTTTTGTTGATGTCAAAATGTCCAATCCTCCTATTCCAGGATGTCCGTCAGATGAGAAGTAAAGTGAGCCATCTTTGTGTACATACGGAAACATCTCATTGTCCTCAGTATTGATACTAGGACCTAGGTTAATTGGGTCACTCCAAGTTCTACCTCTTCTTACGAAAGTTACCATCCAGATATCTTTTGTTTTCTCTAAAGAACTAGTGTCTCCATATCCTCCTGGCCTGTCTGATGCAAAGTACATCGTTTTATCCTTATCTGCTAAGGTAGGATGTCCGTAATTCCATCTAGAATTGTCTACACCATTTTTATTCCCAGAGCAAAAACTTAAAGGTTCAGGATTCATTTGCCACCCTTTACCTGATTTTCTGGCTTCGTATATTTTACACTTAGGTTCTTTTCCGCTTGTCCCATTACACTGAGTTACATACATCTTAGATTTCCTTGAGTTAAACGCGACACTACCATCGTTGTACTTAGTGTTAAGGCCTTCTACAAGCTCTGCTGCACCCCATTTAACTTTTCCTCTAGAACCTTTAAGCTTTACAACCCAAACATCACTATGTTTTCTAAGAGTCCTGTCGTAATCTCCTTTGTCAAAACCTTCTTCTCTGTCAGAGGTAAACATGATAGTTTTGTTTTTTCTATCAGCCCACATAGGAGAAAAGTCATCTGCTTTTTTATCGTTTGCTGGCTTGAATGGTTCTACTGTATATCGGGTATTTGCCTCTTTCCAAGTTAGTGCTGACTCACAGCCTACTATCATTGCTTCAGTACGCTCATCTTCAGGGGCTTCTTTTTGGTATGCTTTAAAATACTTAATAGCATCTTCATAGTTCCCAAGTTGTTTTTGCATCTGACCAATTCGGTACTTCACGATCGGGTCGACAGATCCATACTTTTCAGCCTTTACATAAAGCTTGATTGCATTCTTAGGCTTATGATTGAATCTATAACTTTCAGCTCCTCTAAATGCAGCTAACTGTCGATCTTCTTTTGGCAATTCACTATCGCTAGATAACTCATCGTACATATCAGCCGACACAGCATATTGTTTTTTCAACATCGCTTCATTGGCTTTTT
>JBMYYN010000184.1:0-4849 GCA_049609445.1 Bacteroidia bacterium
ACCTGTCATGTATATGAATGGATAGTTGAACATCTCAACACTTCCGACTTCTACTATCTCATCTTGTGGATTAATACTTGTACCTAAGTTTTCATTGCAAAACTTCGCCAGATTTGGAAGGGCAGTTCTGTTTCCATACCAGTCCCCTCCACCATCATATTTCAGCTTAGCTATTTTGACTGAATGATCTGTTTTGAAGCTTGATAGAACTGTTAAAACGATAATGAGAAAAGTATTTTTCATTTACTAATTACGAAGATAGTAATTCGTTAAGTATATTTTTGAAATATGAAACTCTTGTGTTCCACGCTACTTCTATTTTTTCTCATAGGATGTACCCCTGAAGAAGAAGAAGAATGGATCAACATCTACGAAGGAGGACCAACGTATAGTATTGAGACTACTGACTCAACACAATTTGGACCGAACTTATTATCTACCAATATCGGAGATACTATTTACATAGATGCACAAACACAAGACCCGAAATTTGGCATTAGATTCAACGTATTACATTCTAAATATCCCACTAAATTTATCCTTGAAAGCGAGCGAGATTCTGCGACCCGTACGTGCTTAACCCATTTTGACATGGATATACCTATATTTAGCTATGGGTCTCGATACAGTTCATTTAATACCGATTCCACGTCTAAAGATTCATTTCACTTCGATGCATTTGGCCAGCATGATCTAGGCTATATATTAACCAAAAGTTCATTGGGCAAGGCTAATATTAATGTTCGAATCAAGATAGAAACGTTGGGACACGATGAATATCACTATGTAAAGAAACTGGTATTCGTAACCGAGTAACTACTGAAATCTTGTCACGGCCACTATAGCTGCTGTTTCGGTACGAAGTCTGTAATCTCCTAAATCCAAGCCTTTAAAGCCTTGCTCAAAAGCTAACACTACTTCATCAGAGGTAAAATCTCCTTCTGGCCCTATAAGAATAAGGTGAGATAAAGAATCTTGGTTTTCGTGTCCATACCTTTTGGGCTGATCTTCATAACAATGAGCAATTAGCTTTTGATCTGCATTCATTTTTAAAACATCCGAAAACGACAATTCTGATAAAGACGGCACATACGACCGTAAGCTTTGTTTCACCGCGGAGACCATCTTCTTATGAATTCTATCTAAATTGGTTCTAGTACGTTCCGTATTAGTCGTATTCATAAGCACTATTGACTCTACTCCTATCTCCACTAGTTTTTCTATCATCCATTCGAGTCTATCTCTATTTTTAGTAGGAGCTATCGCTATGGTGATATGTTCAGTTTTCGGATGAAACTCTTTCTCCAAAATAGAACACTGGACCTCTCTCTTATTGAGTTTATCTATTCCACATTTATATCTGTTCCCTTTTCCATCTATGACATAAATGACATCTCCCACTTTTTTGCGGAGCACCAATGCACAATGTACAGCTTCCTGATCTTCTAGCTTGAGAAAACTTTCTTGAACAGATTCAGTATAGAACAGATTATTCAAAACAAATATTTGGTCAAATTTAGGAATAGCATGGATATATGCTAAAATAAAAAAAGCTCTCCTTTTCAGGAGAGCTTCGACATAAGAAGTATCTTACTTCCCACTAAGCTATGTTTTTAGTAGCACTAAGAGCCGCTACCATACTATTCAACATATCATTTGCTGCTGCTGGCGAATTTGGCAAGAGAACGAGATTACTCTTGTTGCTAGCACCAATGGAGTGTAGCGTATCATAATGCTGCGTGATTACGATAAGCGATGAAGCCTCGTTCGGATTTATGCCAGCTTTATTAAGTTGAAGTACACTTTCCTCGAGTCCACGAGCGATCTCTCTACGCTGGTCAGCAATACCCTGACCTTGTAGTCTCTTGCTTTCTGCTTCAGCCTTAGCTTTAGCAACTATACGGATACGCTCAGCTTCAGACTCATATTCTGCTGCCACCTTTTCACGCTCAGAAGCATTGATTCGATTCATCGCTACTTTCACCTCCTCAGCAGGGTCTATATCCGTCACCAAAGCTTTGACAATGTCATAGCCGTACGACCTCATAGCTTCTGCTAGTTCTCCTTTGATAGCTACCGCAATGTCATCCTTACGCTCAAAAACGTCATCTAATTTCATTTTGGGAACCTCTGCACGAACAACATCAAAAATGTATGAAGTGATCTGTGCGGTAGGATCATCTAACCTATAAAATGCATCATACACTTTGTCTGGTATGATCACATACTGTACTGACACTTTTGTTTTGACAAACACATCATCGCTGGTCTTAGTCTCAACAAGCACATCCAACTGCTGAATTTTCAAAGAAATCTTTCCAGCTACTTTATCGATTACCGGAATCTTCATCTGAAGCCCAGCTCGACGGATACTATGATACTTGCCAAATCGCTCGATGATGGCGGAAGTCTGTTGCTTCACAGTAAAGAAAGAAAGAAAAAGAATTACAAGAATGGGAAGTACCCATATTAATATTGGTAAATTAGTCATATAGCCTATAATACCTTTAAACATAGGACATTTCAAAATCTTAACGACCAAGCAATATAGAGAAACGACGAACCCGACAGGCTTATTTCCTTGCCGGAATCTAGAACTACTTCAACCCTATTTTTTTAATAGCTTGCATACCTTTTGCGTTTTCAAGAAGGATAAACAGGGCTTGATTTCGATCTGATACGCTATATCTATTAGTCTCCCTCCTGACTTCCACTTCTTGTCCAGATATGTTTGTAGCTGATTTTACATACCACCCTTTAGATACTTGAAAGCTCCCGTGAGATGGATTTGGATATATCTTTGGTGTAGACTCCTTTTTTTGATGTATTGAGTTCACACCGCACCTTATTTTGATTTCGAAAGTATCTGTTCTTCCACATTCAGATACGGCTCGTTTAACCACATATGCCCCTTCATTCTTAAAAAGGTAAACTGGATCTGAAACATCCGAAATGGTATCATCACCTATAATCCATACTTCGGAGTCATAAGGAATTTCTGATTTAAAGGTAAACTCACAATTTTCATTGCTATATGTGAAAGTAGCATCAGGATCACTTGACCCTATATAAAACTGCTCAATATTTTGAAAAAGAACCTTATCTACTGCATTTTGTATAGAATCAATGTCTTCTTGGCTTGCAGCACCTATGAATGAGGCGACATACGGGCTTTTTCTAAAAATAGAGGTATAAAAAGTGTAAGCAATGGCCATAGATCCCATGAAAGAAGGATGGGATTCGTCTGAATGATATAGGTCTATAGACTTTGATGAAGTGCGAAGCTCTCTCCAAACAGCTCCGACAGGTGCTACTTCTGAATCATTCTGTTCTCCCATTTTCATATAATTGGAATGCAGAATACTATCCATCCCTTCATAGGTACAGAGCGGCGGAAAAAACGGGCAATTTCTAGAGTCACCATTTTTTCGACCCCAAGTCATGTAAAACAATGGAATCGAACAAGTAGAGTTGCTACGTATACTATCGCAGATTTGTTTGGCATACGGAAATACATCTGTTGCCACTTGACCATCGGAAAAAGATGGTTCTTGACTCTGACATTGTACAACCACATAATCCCAAGGTCTACTTCTAATGAGGTCATACACCTGAGGATCATTTGCATGCTGCGAAATTCTACGTCCTCCTGGAGTATGACTGACCACATCTAAGGTATCTCCTGCCGACAGTGCAATTTGTTTTAGGAGGTTTGGCATATTGTTATAATACGTATAACTATTCCCAATAAAAAGTACCGATTTTGAATCTGCATGCGAATACAAAGAAGTAATAATGATGAGGCTTAGTAACAGTTTTTTCATTGATTTCAAATTTAGGTTTATAAACTACTAAAAAAATCCCCTGAAAAATATTCAGAGGATTTCTGCCAAAATTGGCTTTACGCTATTTTGCTTTGAAATTGGCTTTTCTTGCAAACTATACAAATTACAACATATAGTATCTTATATTATTTTAGAACCCGATACTCTTAAATGGTTGCAATAGAAACTGTCATATAAATGTAAGACGACTATGAATTAAACAAAATAATTTGTGTTGAAATCTGACCCAAATCAGCTACTCTATTGATATTATTCTACCCTATTTTTATCCGTTCCAAAGACGAAATAATTCTTCTAAAAATAAGTAGAATCTAGACAGAATTGCACCTATTTGTGTTTAACTTTGATAGCAAATCATGGAAAAAACACAAACACAATCTAAACCCAAGTTTACAGGTGAAGACTTCAATAGTGTATCCACCAGACAAGAGCTTGTGGATTTAGCCAAGACAAAAGAAATCGACCTAAAAAAGATTGTCGACAAGATAGAGTACGAAGCTGAGTTAAAAGAACTTCAAATAGAACTTGTTAACCTTCAAAAATTTGTTCAGAAGAATAATTTAAGAGTTGCAATCTTGTTTGAAGGCCGGGATGCCTCTGGAAAAGGTGGTTCTATAAAAAGATTCATCGAACATTTGAATCCTAGGTCTTCACGTGTAGTGGCACTCCCTAAACCTACGGAGATAGAACGAGGGCAATGGTATTTTAGAAGATATATAAAGCAGCTCCCAAATCCTGGAGAAATGGTGTTTTTTGACCGTAGTTGGTACAACCGAGCTGTCGTAGAACCTGCTATGGGATTCTGTAACAAGGAACAGTATGAGCAATTTATCGTGCAAGTACCTGAATTTGAGCACATGCTGTACGAAGATGGTGTTATCCTTATCAAATTTTGGTTCTCTGTTTCTAAGGACGAACAAAAAAAACGTTTTGATTCTAGGTTGGAAAACCCACTAAAAGTATGGAAATACAGCCCTGTAGATATGAAAGGGCAAGAACTATGG
>JBMYYN010000185.1:0-4842 GCA_049609445.1 Bacteroidia bacterium
GTCTCGCCCCATCCATAATTGTTAGCACAAGGATTGTTAGCTGTTCCTTCAATTACGATTACTCTCATTCTAGTGTTTCCTGCAACAGCATTACATGGAACAGTAAAAGTAATTTCGTGTTCATATCCAGCTGTTCTAGTCGAGGTCGGGCGAGCTTTTAATTGCTCTCCTGCGTCATTAAAGTCACCATCCTGGTTAAAATCAATCCATGCGTTAGATTGTCTGTTGTAATCCCAACCGCAAGTACCATGTGTTATCGTGACAGTGTATTCTTGACCGGCAGACAGTTCAGCTGGAGTTACTGAGGTGAAATCAGTATACTTCGCACAACCTGAGGCCGAGTTATTATCGATCGTCGTACTGTTTCCTACCAGTTTGACATTGTCGCATCTTGAATCTCCATTATTCCTAGCAGCAGAGGTACAATAGGTTTGCCCAACCGCAGTGTGGAGGAGTAATAGGCCTAAAAAGGTCAATAAACCTTTCAAATAGTAATTGTTTTTATTCATTCTGTAAACTTTTGTTATCTAACAATATTAGATGCATTTCTTCAAAAAGGTTGCATTTATTTAAAATTTTCTATAAAAAAGTATATTAAATGGCACTTTACTCCTTAAAAAAAATCTAAATTGTCACTTGAATATGAATTACGAAGAAATATATCGAAATCTAAATAACAATCAAAGAATAGCAGTAGATACCATTGACGGTAGTGTCATGGTGGTCGCCGGTCCCGGAACTGGAAAAACTCAAGTAATAGGAGCGAGAGTAGCTAGTATTCTTAAGAATTCGGACACAAACCCTGAAAACATAATTTGTCTAACATTTACAGACGCAGCAACGACTGCGTTGCGTTCGAGGTTAAATAAATTCATTGGCTCAGAATCCTATCGGGTAAATGTTTTTACGTATCACGGTTTTTGCAACTCGGTCATACAAGAAAACAAAGATTTATTTGGCATCCAGGATCTTGACCCGATATCAGATTTGGAAATAGTTGAGGTTATGAGGGAAATCGTGGATGAATTACCTCATAAGAGTCTCTTAAAAAGATATGTCGGTGATGTTTATTATGATGCTAAGATGCTGCTTAAGCTCTTTGGGCTAATGAAAAAAGACAATCTAACACCTGATCGCGTAAATGAACTTGTAGCAGCCAAGCTAGAAGACATGCTTGCTGATGAATCATACTATTACAAGCGTAAAACGGGAAACGCACAAAAAGGAGACCTAAATATTAGGAAGTACAATGCTGATAAGGAGTCATTGGACAAACTTAGTGAAGCAGCAAGTTTATTGAATTCATATGATCAAAAGCTAAAGTCAAGGAAAAGGTATGACTTCAATGATATGATTATGTGGGTTATCACAGCGTTGCGAGAAAATGAAGAATTGCTATTGAAGTATCAAGAAATGTATCAGTACTTTCTTGTGGACGAGTATCAGGACACAAATGGAGCACAAAATGAGTTATTATACCTTTTGATTAATTACTGGGAGAACCCCAATGTGTTTGTCGTCGGGGACGATGACCAATCTATATATAAATTTCAAGGTGCTAACGTTGAAAACATATTTGAGTTTTATAAACGGTATGAAAAGTACATTGAGTTGGTTATTTTGGATAAAAACTATCGATCAAGTCAAAACATTTTGGACGGTTCTAATGCGATAATTAAGCATAACAATGAACGGCTCGTAGGTCAGGTACCAAATTTGAACAAAGATATAAATGCTGCGAATAACGATGTAGCGAATATTCAAGAGTCAATACATGTTATTGAATACCCTAATTTGTTTCAGGAGATAGTAAGTATCACGACCAAACTAAAGGAACTAAAAAAAGCAAAAGTCCCCTTGAATGAAGTCGCTATCATGTACCGAAATCATTCTCAAAGTGAAGACCTGATTAAGTATCTAGAAAGTGAAAACATTAGTTACAACGTGACCAAGACTCAAGATGTATTGGAAGTACCGATTGTTTATCAGTTAAATAACTTTTTAACCTATTTGATGAAGGAAACTCAAAAACTGGATTCTGGACAGCATTTACTTTTTGAACTACTTCATTATCACAATTTCAAACATGTAAGAGCTTTTGACATAGCAAGATTGAGCAATGGACTTTCTAAGGTTAGAGATAAAGGGTGGAGAGAACAACTTAATCCATTAGCAATTGATTTAGATTTTTCAGAAGAATCTAAAGCTGAAATAAGAGATTTTGTTGCTGATATGGAGTATTGGATTAAGGAAATATTTAATGTGACCTTACAAACTCTCGTAGAGAAAATAATGTCTAAAATGGGTTTTATTTCTAGAGCACTTACTAGCAAGGATGCGACCTATAAGATTCAATGTCTGAAGACTTACTATAATTTTTTGAAAGAAGAAACGGCACGTTCTCCGTATTTGACTTTAGAAGATTTCTTGGATAAAATAAACCTACTAAAGGTAAACAAGATAGGACTCAAACTGAATAAAATCATTCATGGAATAAATGGAGTAAACTTGATGACTGTCCACGGTTCAAAAGGACTTGAATTTGAGTATGTTTTTGTTATTGGATGTACTGAAAACAAGTGGGAGAAAGATAAGAAGTCACTGCCATATAAACTCAATTTGTTGCTTCCAGGAGAACCCAGTGTGGCTTTAACAGAAGAATCAAGGCGATTGTTCTATGTCGCTTTGACAAGGGCAAAGAGAAACATTGAGTTTAGTTATGCAGTTAAGGATGATAAAAACAAGGACTTAACGAAAAGTTTGTTTGTTGTAGAATTAGAGGAGAGCGGAGCAAGTAAGTTTGAAAAGCAGGAAGCTTCTGAAGAAGATATCTTGCATTTTTTTGATTTTATGATGGCAAAGAAAAATGAGAAATACATTGACTTAATTCATCAAGATTTTGTGAAGAAGGAAGTCGAAAATTTCAGATTAAGTGCAACCAACCTAAATAGTTACTTAAAATGTCCTGTTACGTTCTTTTATCAGAACATCCTAAGAGTTCCTTCTGCCAAAAACGAGAGTTCGACTTTTGGTACCGCTGTTCATTATGCACTTGATGGGCTGTACAAAAACCTGCATAGCTTCACCAGCGAAAAAGAAGCAAAACAACTCATAGAATCAAGATTTACAGCCGCAATGCACAGTAGCAAAGAGGCATTTACCAAAGAGGGTTTGGAGAGGAGAATGTTTTATGGAAAAGACATTTTAGAAAAGTATTATGACAAGTATAATTCTACTTGGGATGCAGAGAAAGAAGTACATACTGAGTTATATCTAAAAAACTGTGAGATAGACGGTGTACCGATACGTGGACAAATAGACAAGGTAGTAGTAAACCATAGGACGGCTCATGTAGTAGATTTTAAAACGGGCCAGTATAAGTACGGCAGTAAGAAAGTCAAACCTCCTGTGGACCTTGCAGACAACCCTGAGGAACAAAATTTTGAGAAACGATTTGGAGGCGATTATTGGCGTCAGGTACTATTTTACAAAGCATTAATAGAGAGCGATAGCACCAAAGACCTAAAGGTTATTTCTGGAGAAATTGATTTCATAGAACCCGACAAGGATGAATTTAAGAAAGTAAAAATCATGGTTAAGGAGGATGAGTATGAGTTTGTCCGTCGTCAAATCAAAGAGACCTTTGCTAAAATACAAAATCTAGAATTTGAAGAAGGGTGCGGTAAAGAGGAGTGTCAGTGGTGTAGGTTTAATGAAGAGTATCAGAAGAGTACAGAATATAGGGCCGAAAACCTATTGGCTGCATTACAAGATGAGATGGAATAAAGATGACTTAATCTTCGGTAAACCTTAAAAAACATTAACTACCTTTGCATTGTTATTAATCAAATGGAATTAGCAGACGTAGTAACCGTATATTCAGAGAAGACTCCCAATCCAGAGTCTATGAAGTTTGTGGCAAACAAAATGATTTTGCCTAATGACAGCATTGACTTCAGAGTAAAAGAGGGTTTGGATGAGTGCCCAATGGCAGCAGAGTTGTTTGAGTATGATTTTGTGAAGGGGGTATTTATAATGAACAATTTCGTTTCTGTAACCAAAAAAGCGGATTACGAATGGTTTGATATTATCCCTCAGCTTAAAAAGTTTGTGCACGAGTACTTAGAGGCGGAAAAGCCTGTAGTAGTAAAGAAGGAGAACCTAAGTGCCGAAGAAGAATCTGAAGTAGTTACAAAGATCAAGCAACTTTTAGAAGACCATGTACGTCCTGCAGTGGAGATGGATGGTGGAGCGATTGATTTCAAGAGTTTCGAAGAAGGAATAGTTACGGTGACAATGAAAGGTTCTTGTAGCGGATGTCCAAGTAGTACTCTGACGTTGAAGGCGGGAATAGAAAATTTATTAAAAAGAATGATACCAGAAGTGGAAGCTGTAGAAGCTGAAGCTGCTTAATTTAAAATTTATATGATGAGAAAAATTACTTTTATCTTTTTAGCACTTGTGTTTAGCAGTGCTTCTTTTGCTCAGATTTCATTTGACGACGACTTGTTTGTTATCAATGGAGTTGATTCTTCTTCCACTTTTTCGAAGGATGTAAAAACATATTTACATAACAATTCTACTGATCCTGAAGATACTGTAATTATGTGGGAAGCTATAAATGTGTCACACACTACAGGATGGGAACCTACTGTATGTACGGGTGAAATATGTATTTCTAGCCCATCAGGTGAGTATAGTTTTGACTTGGATATAGGGGACAAGATGGAAGTAAAACTAGGATTTTCTAATTTTTACACCGGCGGTTATGGTAGTATGGATGTAGTAGCTTGGTCTGCTAAGAATCCGTCAAAGAAAGATACATCTAGATTAGAGCTAGGG
>JBMYYN010000186.1:0-4815 GCA_049609445.1 Bacteroidia bacterium
GATAACAGTATGAGAGGCATCCATGAACTTTATGGGTTAACAGATTATAATAAGATACCTTCACGGTACGACGAAATCAAAGGAGCTTCTTTCTGGAAATATATGGAAACCAAGTATGGGGCTAAAGCCATACCTACCGTCATGTATATGGCGAGATTCACCCGTAAGTTTAACCAAGCGTTGTATAATTCATATCAAACTTCTATGAGCGAGGTCTTTGTTTCATGGAGGGATTTTTACAATCGAGCTTATAATGCCGATCAGATAAAACCCAATCCCGTCGGTGGCCTAATCTTCGATGAGGACTTGGTGTCAGATTTTTTTATTAATGCTGTTGACGAGGTGTATTATATCGAAGAAAAATGGGGAGGGACGTCATTGTATTTTATGGACCTCAAAACCAATGAAAGAACCAAGCTATATACTTTAGCCTCTGACGAATTTCAAATTCCGGAATATGGTGGGGCGATAGCTGTTTACGGAGATACTATAAGCCTATTGGTAAATTCGGAATCTGGAGCCCGTTTAGTTAGTATCTTAAATGATCATATTAAAAAATCGCAACTTGGCATTGGTTTAGCCTCCAGTCTGCGAGTGGATAAAGGGAAAATATTTGTTTTGGAGGCGGATTTATTGGGCAGTTCTGTTTGGGAGGTGTTGCCGGTTGGTATCAGAGAGGCTCAAAAAATCGAAGGATTCATATCTAGTTTTGATGTAGATGGTCAGAGTTGGATTTGGGTTGAAGAAAATGATTCTTCAGTATTGTATATGAAAAATGGAAATGAAAGGCCATCTACTATACTTTCATCTGTCAAGCTTATTAAGCAAGCCATACTTGTAGAAGGAGGAGATATCTTATTTAATCTTGCTGCCAATGGTGTTACAAACGGCAAGCTCTTAAGAAAGGGTGTTTCTCAAGTAGAAAACTTGACCAACTATAGATCCAATATTCTATTTCACCAATACACTGATTCGGTATTTGTGGAATATCTGTCTCAAGGCGAGGAGTCTAGATTGATTATTACAGAACACATTCCTGTAAAAGACTTCTATATATATGAGGACCTAGATCCAGTTTACTTTTTTGGAGATATAGAATATGAGAATTCAAATGAGCAGAATGTGAAAAAGGTTTACATGGATTCGCTATCAGACTACAGTTTTCAATCTCCCATTCCTCCTCATATAGATTTTATTAGCACGAACTCTGATTCATTGCACGGCTTACAGGACGACTTAGAGAAAACCTCCATCGTTTGGGATGCCTCTAGAGACGAGTATGATGTTTTTAGTGCTCATTTTAAGTTTGTCAATAGGCTATATGCTTCTGAGGAAACATTTTTCTTAGATAATTATAGAGAGTTGATGCCTTCAAAGGTGAATTTGAGTGTGGGGACTAGTTTTGTGAATCAGTATGGAACGAGTAAACTTAAACTAGATTTTGCAGGTTTGATTCAAGCAGGAGCAAGAGATCTTAAACTTGAGTATATAAACACAAAGCGAAAAGGATTCGAGTTACTTTTCTTGAATAGAAAAAGAATCAGTTATAGACCTGAAGAACAAACTTTGTTTACAACGAACCTTTTGGAATACAGAAAAAGGAAATCTATATCAAGGTTCATAGAGTTAAAACAGGTGTTAGATCTTAGATATGACCAACTTATACCTTTACTTTCTGCCAATGAAGTGCCACTTGAAGGTAATGAAAGTAAATTGATCTCTTCGTATGCTGTGTCACTTAGGTATGATAGGAAACTTAAAAAATCGAAGCTTTCTAGTGTTCTTAGACTACACCCTAGAGTCCATTTGGAGTCTTACTCATGGTCTACTTCCATTGAAGGAGAAGTAGCAACAGTGCGTAGAATCAGCCCAAAGCTATACGTGCAGTCAAGTTTGCAACTAGGAAATACGTTTGGGCCTTCATCTTCATACTACATTTTAGGAGGGGCCTCCTCAGATCTTCGCTCTACTTATATGAGCAGGGATTTTTCTACGTACAAAAATCCTTTGAGCTACACCAATGTTTATGGTGTGAGAGGATTTCCTGTCAATTATCGTAACGGAACAACATTCTTTACGCAATCTACTCAACTGTCCTTCAAACCAATAGAGCTAGTTATTAAGCGACCAATAGCTACAGAGTTATTTTCCAATCTGGATTTTCATTGCTTTGTAGATATGGGTACGTCTTTTTATGGCCGCTCTATTTATGATAAGTCAAATGTGCTAAATCAAAGAAGAGTTGTATCTAATACAGGAGCAATAGTGATTGATATTGGAGAATTGAAAAACCCATATATAGTTTCAACAGGCATTGGACTTGGAACTCAGGTATATGGGTATAAAGTCTCACTGGATTATGCAATAGGATATGAGGACCAGAAGTTTAGAAAACCGATTGTCCACCTCGGTATTGGATTCAGGATATGATTGTTTACAATTTGTAAGAATTTCCAATGTTTTCTAACAGAGCTGAGAAGCTTTAGTTTTAACTTTGCAGACTCACAAATTATCATGACAATTAAATCAGCATTAATTTCTGTCTTCAATAAGGATGGCATAGATGAATTAGCACTTGAATTAGCGAAGAATAATGTATCAATATATTCTACAGGGGGCACTAAGAAATACCTAGAAAACATTGGCATTGAAGTATTAGCGGTAGAAGATTACACAAACTATCCGGAGGTTTTCGGAGGTAGAGTTAAGACGTTACACCCTGCTATCTTTGGAGGAATATTATACCGAAGAGATAACGATAGTGACCTAGAAGAACTAGCCCAACATGATATACCTTCTATAGACCTAGTTGTTGTAGACTTGTATCCTTTTGAAGATACAGTTGCTTCTGGTGCTAGTCATTCAGATATTATCGAGAAAATTGATATAGGAGGCATATCCCTGATTAGAGCTGCTGCCAAAAATTATAAGCACACATCTATCATCAGCTCCAAAACACAGTATTCTGATTTCACTGCTCATTATATGGAGAATTCTGGAACTACCATAGAGTATAGAAAAGAGTTAGCTCATCACGCTTTTAATATTACTAGGTCATACGATACTGCGATATCTGGTTATTTCGGAGGGGAAACGGTAAATGAGCTTAGATATGGGGAGAACCCACATCAGAAGGCTCATTTTAATGGAGATTTAACCGCTTTGTTCAATAAATTAGGAGGTAAGGAGCTTTCGTACAACAATTTATTGGATGTGGATGCGGCAGTATCACTTATTACAGATGTATCAGAAGAAGGCAAATCGGCGTTCGCCGTTTTAAAGCATAATAATGCTTGCGGATGTGCGAAAGGTGATACAGTGTTTGAAGCATTCACTGAAGCGTTGGCAGCAGATCCAGTTTCTGCATTTGGGGGCATCCTCATCTCAGATAGTGAAGTAGACTTAAAAACCGCAGAAGAAATAAATAAGATATTCTATGAAGTGTGCATTGCACCTTCTTTTTCTGAAGAGGCTAAATCTCTTCTTCTTAAAAAGTCCAAAAGGATATTATTGGAATGGAGCAAAGAAAAGTACTTGCAACCAATTGTTAGATCCTGTTTAAACGGAGTTCTCGTTCAAGATAGAGATACGCTTAATGTTACACAAAACGATTTGACTTATCCTACAAAGGAAAAACCAACTGCAGATCAGGTAAAGGATTTACTATTTGCGGATAGGCTTGTTAAGAATACAAAATCTAACGCTATAATACTCGTCAAAGACGGAAAGCTTTTAGCCAGCGGTACAGGACAGACCTCTAGGGTCGATGCTCTGAAGCAAGCCATAGTTAAAGCTGAGGCCTTTGGAATTGACTTAGAAGGGGCGGTTTTGGCTTCTGATGCGTTTTTCCCATTCCCGGATTGTGTTGAAATAGGAGCATCAGCAGGAATAAAGGCAGTTATTCAACCAGGCGGAAGTATTAAAGACCAACTTTCGATAGACAAAGCAGATGAGCTAGGCTTATCCATGGCGTTTACAGGGGTTAGGCACTTTAAGCATTAAGTCGCAATAGGCTGCAAATGAGCGACTTGTGTCGATTCAGAAAATAATTTCAACTTTTTTAACAAAAGACGTTGCGGAGAATAAAATTAATTTTAGATTTGCAGCCGCTTTGGCAGAGAGATATGTTCTTTGAATGTCAAGGCTTCGCAAACAGAAAATATTTTTTAATAAAGGTGTTGCTAGTTAACGAAATAGAGTTAGCTTTGCACCCGCTAAAAAGGAGTATGTTTCTTTGAGCGATTAGGGGTTAGGTTTAGGCTTAAATAAAATTGTAAAAATCTTTGGTGGTTTTAGAATTGAGTTTAGCTTTGCAGTCCTTAAAAAAATAAGTAGAATTTTATCACTTAAAATTAGATAAATTAAGTTCTTTGAAGTGATGTAGAAATAGCGGAATCTCGAAAAATGAAATTGAGTTTTTAAACCTTCTTGACACAAGATCAAAATTTTTTACTATGGAGAGTTTGATCCTGGCTCAGGATGAACGCTAGCGGCAGGCCTAATACATGCAAGTCGAGGGAGAAGTTTTGTGCTTGCACAGAATGGGAACCGGCGAACGGGTGCGTAACACGTATGCAACCTACCTATAACTGGGGGATAGCCCGAAGAAATTCGGATTAATACCCTATAATATTTACCTACCACATGGTAGGAATCTTAAAACTCCGGTGGTTATAGATGGGCATGCGGCCTATTAGTTTGTTGGTGAGGTAACGGCTCACCAAGACTACGATAGGTAGGGGGTCTGAGAGGATGATCCCCCACACTGGTACTGAGACACGGACCAGACTCCTACGGGAGGCAGCAGTAGGGAAT
>JBMYYN010000187.1:0-4814 GCA_049609445.1 Bacteroidia bacterium
AGTCTAGAAACGCAACTGCTTACCAAAATAAAGAGCATCAGTATACAGATGCAAAACAAAGTAGACCTAGAGCAGAAGTTAGGAAATGACGAGCAACGCACACTGATACTAAATGAAGAAAGTAGCACTTACAATGTAGACATAAATCTATATGACAAGTCCGGCAAACTACTAAGCAGTACCAAGCCTTACTTGACTGAGGAGCAGATTCTGAGCAGCTATATGAATCCAAAAGCATACTCTAGACTTCTCCTGAATAAGAGTTCTCAACTACTCATTCAAGAGGAGCTTGAAGGCTCAAAGTACTTAAGTGCATACATTCCTTTATTTGATGAGAAAAACGACGTAATAGGATATGTTAACACACCATTTTTTGCCAAAAATGAGCAACTAAACAAGCAAATATCAAATCTGGTTGTCAACATCCTAAACATATATTTCCTGCTACTATTGGGAGGAATATTTTTGGCCTACATCATATCTCATCAGATTTCCAAACCTCTGGTTCTGATTCGTGAAAAAATAGCATCAACTGTACTTCAAGGGCAGAACGAACTCATCTCGTACACCAGAGATGATGAAATTGGTCAGCTCATAAAACAATACAATAAGATGGTACTAGAACTGGAAGAAAGTGCCAATCAAATGGCTGAATCTGAGCGTGAAGGTGCGTGGAGAGAAATGGCCAAGCAGGTGGCACACGAGATCAAAAACCCTCTCACACCTATGAAGCTAAGCATCCAGCATCTTCAACGTGCTTATGATGCAGGGCCGAGTGAAAAGCTGAATGTTTTGTTTGCTAAAACGAGTAAGCTACTCGTGGAGCAGATAAACAGTCTAAGCACGATGGCGAGCGAGTTCAGCAATTTTGCCCAGATGCCAGAAGATAAAATTGAACGTTTTGATGTATCAGAAGTCTTAAATGGTACTGTTGAGCTATTCAAGAGATCTGAAAACACAGAAATAACCTCCAACATAGATGACCACAAATTCATAATTGCGGACCCTGAACAGATTCGTCGGGTATTCAATAACCTTATTAAAAATGCGATTCAGGCTATTCCCGAAGACAGAAAAGGTATGATATCAGTAAAACTTGTAAGTTCTGACTCTTCAGTCCATATAAGCGTAGCAGATAATGGAAAAGGAATTCCAAAAGAGAATTACAAAAAAGTATTTGTCCCTAATTTCAGCACTAAAAACTCCGGGATGGGACTCGGTCTAGCTATTTGTCGTAAGATCATAGACACGGCCAAAGGAAGCATTAGTTTTGAATCTAAAATAAACGAAGGAACGACTTTTAACATTAAACTTCCATTGGATGAAAAATCTTAATTGGTTAATTCTTCTTTTAGCTTTAGGAGCATGCTCTCACTTCCAAGAGGATAAAAACTTCAATAAGTTAGTGAGTCAAAAACCCTATACGGCACTTATGTTCATAGCTCCGGATTGTCCGCTATGCATCACATTGTCCACTCCATACTCTGAACTATCAGAAAGATATCCAAACATTCAATTCTTAGCGGTAATGAGTGGTTCTCACTATGAAGCCATGGAGATAAACATGTATGCAACCAAGACTAAGCTCAAACCAAGAATCTATAGAGACTACGACTACAGTGTGGCCAGGCAGCTAAAAGCTGCTGTAACTCCTGAGTTCTTTGTCTTGGATAGCACTTCAAACATACTATACAGTGGAATGATGGACGATAGAATACTGACTCTAGGAAGCTACAAGCAGGTCTGGGATAAACACTATCTAAAAGAAGCATTAGATGCCGTTAGAATAGGCAAAGCTCCCTCCGTATCTCGTACAGAACCTATTGGCTGTATCCTAGAATACTAAATCTTTTACTACCTTTATGAGGTGAAAACCTTCATACTCTCCTTAATGGGCTTCATAATTACCTTGAGCGGTTATGCTAAGAAGGACTTAGCCGTTATCCAACATCTTACAGAAGTAGTGTACGGCAAAAGCGAGGTAAGTATAAAAGCCTGCAATAGAACTCACCACTTCTACCAAGAATACAACTATGTCTCAGCTTGGGTGCTTCAAACTACGGACTCCTTTTATATAAAATCCAATCACTACAACGACACTACAAAACCTATAAAATCTGACGAAGAGTTTGACTACCATTACATTGAATATGAACGATATAGTTGGCATCAAGATAGCATAAAGCAACACATAGCCTTTTCCTTTTCCAAAGACCCTACTTGGTTTAGCATTACTAAATACGGAGATGTGTACTGGCTAAGTACTGGTAGAGATACAATGACCTATAGTGAAGGGACATTTATCACAGAGACGGAGCCCGCAATCTATCGAATGCGAATAAAGGATAATAAAATAGAAGCCGTGAGAAGCTGGGACTACCAACCCTTTTATAAAAAAATAATCTCAATAAAACCGTTCTATCTCAGTCCAAGCAAGACAGTATCAAATCCCATTTCAGAAATTTTCCTCACAACTGAAGTCAATAATTTTGGAGACACATTTCATCTTTTTCATCAAAGCACAAACGGATTTGGTCCATATCTCGTAATGCACCTAAATCATCCTGACGAAATAAAAGCTGCAGAAAAAGGTTCTTTTATTATCGCACCGCGAGATACTGTAACCATAAAAAGTGTATCAGGAGATTATGATATTATATTTATCCTTCAGATTCTGCTTCCTGTTTTTACTTCTTTAGTCTAGACCAAAATAGCCTTCCACAGTATAAAAATGTTATTTTACCCGAAGGTTCAAAAATAAATATGGACATCATTCCAGAAGGCTTCGCCTACATATCAAACGGAGATTCCAGCATTATTGATGACGAAAAAGTATATCACAAACCACATGACATAGTGCATTACACCCATAACCAAGCAAGGATACTGCGACCCAGCTCACCTTGCTCCGAAACTATAGATTTGACCCCAAATAGCGACATTTTAGAAGACATATTCATTAATGACCCTATCGATTCAGTGACTGCAATCTACCCTCATCAACTTCCTAGAAAAATAAGTTTTGATGATGGTATCTCTAATTTAAGTCGCTCACTTAGTTCCTCATACGCTTATCAGGTACGTCGGTTCCAATACTTGAACTGTGAGATCACTTCTAACGTAATACTAAACCGTAATCTTGAACTACTTTATCAATGGAATTATTTTGCATCACACCTATACAATATCAACGATTTCTCAGACAGCTCTACATTGTCGATAATAGAAGATTTTAACCAAAAACAAATCACCTTACAAGGAAACTACACACCAACTCACATATACAACGCTGCTTATCTATGGGGCTCTGTTCAAAAACAAAAAGAAGGGGAGATCTCATTATATCCAAATCCCAATCGCGGAATATTACACTTCTCTACAAGCACTAATTCAAACCTTAAAGGTTTCTATTTTCTCTCAGATATCCAAGGCAACATTGTAGATGAAGGAAGCAATGACACCAATGAAATAAAACTACCCGAGAACATCTCCAATGGGTTATACTATATCACATTAAAAACAGAATCTAATAAGGTTCGTTATACTGGAAAATTTATACTAAACAGAGACTAAAATATTTTTCTAAGAACATAAAAAAGGCCTCCCTTACGGGAAGCCTTTTCTATTAAATATTTCGCTAAGTGATTAATTGCAGTTGCAATCTTCATCTACAGTTCCTCTAGTTCCATCAGCTGTCTTGCATGGGTCTCCCACATTAGCTCTGATTTTTGGACAGTCGAACCTATTATTCGTTGTTTTAGTTTCGCACTCACAGTCAGCGTTGACAAACCCTGCTTTACCATCTTTAGTTTTGCAAGCATCTCTAAAGTTTAATTTCAATTTTGGACAATCAAATCCTCTATCGTCTGTTTCTTTAGTTTCACATTCGCAATCCTTATTTACAAAACCGATTTTACCATCTGCAGTTCTACACTTGTCTTTGTAGTTTAGCTGTAATCTAGGACAGTCATAACTTTCATCATCTTTATCGTCCCTATCGTCTTTATCATCGTCTTTGTTGCTCTTCTTGTATCTTTCGATTAGGTCTTTGATATCACCTCGATCTTTACATCCTGTTCCAGCAAAACTGAAAGCGAAAACGAATAATAAAATGGCTATTTTGTACTTCATAATGTTAAATATTGGTTCCCAAAAATAGCGAATCTATACTCGTATCCAACATCCGAAGCTTACAATTAAAGAAAAATGACATAGGTTAATCAAAGAAATCCTACTTCAAATACTCATCTGTAAAGTGCTTCTTGCTCTTCTTTTGAGCAAATTTTTCAGAGTTATAAGACTTTGATTCCCCCTTAGGTATAGAAAGGCTTTCCCACTCCGAACCTTTTATTGCTCTTCCCAAAAACACGATTTGACCCACGTGATATGCGTAGTGCATCATCTGCCTGTTTACCGCCTCTACAATGGTATGTCCCTGATTCCTGATGTATACGGTCGTGTCAAAGTTTTCTTCATTGATGCTTTCCAACGCTTCGAACAAACAGGACCATCCCTCTTCCCATTTGGATAGCAATTCTTCACGGTTCTCCCTATCAGATTCAAACTCTGAATCTCTATTCCTAAACTCTTTTTCACCATCAGTTGTCAAAAAATCAGTCCAACGACTCATCATATTTCCCCACATATGTTTGACCATTACAGCTATACTATTGCTAATCTCATCAGGGTTCACAAAAAGTTCTTCTTCACTTAACTGCAAAAAGGTCTTGTCACCTAGCATTTTATAGTAACGAAACTGCTGAACTGTACTGGAAATATAATTGGATTGCATACCTGACAAATATAATTCAGAC
>JBMYYN010000188.1:0-4809 GCA_049609445.1 Bacteroidia bacterium
AATCAAGTTCAGCCAACAGCTCCATTGACTTATCAAAATCATTGGTTTCATACGCAGGAGGCAAATCGAATTTACCAGTTTTTTTACCCCAAGTCAAAAACGCATTATAGGCACCTACAACTCCAGCCCATTTCCCAAATCCTAATATTCTCTTACCATTTTCCCAAGTCAATGGTTCATAATCTATGAAAGTGATATTCTTTTCTAAGATAGCTTGCAGTAAAGGTCTATTGTATGGTTGAGCTTTTATGGTGTGTGAGAAAAACAGATATGTCTTGTTGGGAATCAGTTTGTCTATTGGTACTTCTTTGATACCAATGAGAATATCACAATCTGAGACATCATCTACTACTTCTATCCCTTGGGAAGTGTAATCCGCTTCTGTGTATGTTCTATCAGGTGATTTCTCTACGACTATATCTACTTTAGGATACTTATTTTTAAGCTCTGCACAAAGCTCCGGTGTGAGTGCCACACGTTTGTCTGCTGGCTGTTTCCATTCTCTTATTAATGCTATCTTCATTTCAATCTAGTCTACAATTTTACGATTCTATGCTTGGATTATAACTTTTTGTCTAGACAATATATTTCTTAGTTTATAGCCGCTTTGTCTATACCTTCAAGTGCATTTTTGTAAAAAGATTCTAGTGATTTTGAAATAGTACTATTATCTCCCCATTGCACACTTTTATCTGCCTTTTTGGTTTTTACTCGTACGAAATAGGTCATATTTCCTATTTCCATCATTTCAATGTTGTAAAAATCTAACTCCTCAAGATCATTAAGCATACTCTGGAACTCCTTTTTGGAACCTCCTTCTATTTCATCAGAATTTTCAGGAACATCAGAAGTAGGTGAACCATGAGTCAGGAATCTTTGTCCATTAGGGAAGAAAAAAAAGGTCTCCACAGATCCTGTGAACCCACCGTAGGAACCTATTTGAATATACTCGTCTGGCAAGTTACTTATGGAATATACCTTTGGACTACACTGAGAAAACATTAATAATACCATAAATGCAAAAGCGATTTTTTTCATACTATGACAAATGTAGCACTCAAAAGAGTAAAGAATCTGCCACAAAGTACATCATTCCAAAGATTTTGATAAAGAATACACCTTTGGCAGTACCTTTGCAGACTTGATAGTGGGTCACTTATGTTCTTTGTAGGACCACAATCAAAACATCTGGGGGTGTTCTGGCTTTTGACGGGTCGGCCAGTAGATGTGTAAGCACGTAGAGCTTTGAGAGAAATGCTCTTTAATATCTTCTTTCAAAACACAAACGGCGATTCAAATTTCGCTATGGCTGCCTAGTCTGAGAGACTAAGCAAATGCTATCCGCTTGCCTGAGTCATGTCTGGACTACGAGGGAGTTCAAGCGGTCGATAAGTTCGGATAATTTTAGCCCATTTCTACCAAGTTAAAATTTATTAAGTAGGATAAGGAAAAGTTGGGTTTTTGATGCACCTGGCTTGTCTCGAAAATCAAGCATTGATAAACGTGTAGAAAACGCAATTCTATTCCGATTCGGACCCGGGTTCGACTCCCGGCATCTCCACAGATATAAAAGCTTTGGTGCTTAGCACTGGAGCTTTTTTTGTTTCTGGGATACACTAATAATCATACCAGTAGATTTCTGCTTCACACTGTTCTAACTGTTTGTCGGTGGAATTGATAAATCCGTGGGAGACAAAGTTTCTTCCAGGTTGAATATCGCCTAGTTTTCCTGTTTTGACTTCTTCCGTTCCATCATCAAACGAATAGTAAAAATCTATTTCCGTATCATATGCGATACCAACACCGTTATTCTGAATTCGGTATGAAGTATTGTAGGAATAATAGTTTTTAACATACTTGGCCATATTACCTGTCCAGGTTTCTGGATGATCTGGATGAAAATTTGGGTTGTCTGGTTGGTAGGTGCCATCTGGAAGATCTAACAACTTCCAATGGGCCGCTTCTGTGAATTCGATATCACTTACGATCAAATCTGCAGGCCCCGTAGGCTCCTTGTTACAACCAAGCAAAAGAATAGAAATGACTATAAAACTGGCTAACTTGAATCTCACTTTCATATCTGTGCTTTGTTTCTCTATAAAATCCAATAACAATGCCAAGACATATACCTTAACAACTTTCGAAATGAATAATAAATTAAATATGAAGAATGTAACTCTTCTTTAACCTTATTTATTCTTTCAAAAAACGAGTGTATAAGATTCCTTCTGAAGTTTTGGCTTTCAAGTAATAGTATCCTGACTGTAGAAATGAGACATCTATGCCACCC
Organism: Bacteroidia bacterium; assembly: GCA_049609445.1. Classification (GTDB taxonomy): domain Bacteria; phylum Bacteroidota; class Bacteroidia; order NS11-12g; family UBA9320; genus UBA9320. The sequence goes on from JBMYYN010000188.1 coordinate 2,291, forward strand.
TTAGATGCCTCTGATCCTGAGTGTATAAGAATGGATTGCCCAATTGAATTTAGGACTTCAATCTCTTGGATTGCTAACTGATGCGGCCACGTTATGTGTATCAATGTCTTCACAGGGTTCGGATACACACGAATCTCTTGTTTGATATGAGCAGGTCTAACTTGAGCCAATTTACGATCGATTATATCCTTAAATGCAAAGTATTCGTAGTCATTTAATCTACTATTACTTTGCTGATATGAGTAGCTGAGACAACCATAAGAGACGTAATCCTGCGGGTTCTTGGAGACGATGATAGAGCTTCCACTTTCACCTGGTATGGCTCTTCCTGACAAGACTCCTATAAAGTTTTCATTTAGCACATTTACCTTACCATAGTAATAGTATAAACTGTCTCCATTGAAGTTAAAAGTATCCAAATTATACTGAAAACCTGGATAGGAAAACTTGTAATTCATGTGATTGGTGATACTCGTATCGTTCTCTGAAAATCCGTACCCAAGCCAACCTGTTTGATATCCGATTGGTTCCTTAAGCTCACAAACTGCTATATCCTCACCGTTAATTTTGTACTTTTTTAATAGGTATACTTTGGTAACGGGTACTTGACCAAAATTCTCATTGACCTTTCCATTATCATACGCTGGGCATACAAAAAATGAATCTGAAAGTAATGTGTCCGACCAGTCATTTAATGAATTGTATGAGCTCTTCATACAATGTGCAGCGGTAAGATAGTGATATGGGCTTATCATGTTTCCGCTACACTGTCCAATTGTCGTATCCGAATCAGCCTTGAATAACTTAGCAGCTGTGCGTAATGGATAGTCGTTCACGTTATGTTCACTTGATGCTCTTATTTTTAGCGAATAATCTGCTAGAGGGTATTTGAATGCTGTCGGTAATTCACGGCTTAGATTGGCAATTTCATTGCTAAATTCACCGATAAAACCGTTTGTGCTAGCCTTAGATACGTCTCCGTGCTGTGGAAGGGTAAAGGAGTCTAATGTTTTGTTTTCCAAATCATAAACTAACATCTTTTTCTCTTGAGCAAAAGATGTCAAGCCCAAGGATAGTACAAACAGCGTAAACAGAAACCGAAAAAGCATCATGAAGAAGACGAGAAAGAGTGAAGACATGTTGCACCATCTTCGCATTCATACTTCAATTCGACGATTGTTTAGATAGTACAAAACTATATTCGGTCTGCATACGTTAAACTACCAAGTTGAAATCATTAATTACTTCAATGCTAATTCTGATAGCTGCTGTATCTGTTAAAGCACAATCAGATATAAAAGTTTATCCAACATTTGATGAGTTTTCTAAAGAAATTCTTGAACCAAAGGATTCGAACGAAACATATGTTATCAATTTTTGGGCTACGTGGTGCAGACCTTGTGTTCAGGAACTTCCGTTGTTTGACTCACTCGGCAATCAAGACAGCAGTCTAAACATCGTATTAGTAAGCCTCGACTTTGGTGATTCACCTGTAGAGAGAGTCAAGAAGCTGTTGAACAAAAAAAACATCACTCAAAAGACCGTATTATTTACCGACGGAAACACGAATAAATGGATTGATCTAATAGACCCTAACTGGTCAGGAGCCATCCCTTTTACCATTATCAAAAAAGGAGATAAAACACATTTCTACGAAAAACAATATCATAATTTACAAGAGTTGAAAACAGACATTAAAAAAATACAACAATGAAAAAAATAATTTATACCCTCGCACTCGTTAGTGCATTTGCATTTACTACAGAAAAGCACGCCGGTTATCAGATAGGTGATACCGCTACTGATTTCTCACTCAAAGGCACTGATGGCCAGATGCATTCTTTAGAAAGTATAGAAGGTGCTAAAGGCTATGTGGTAGTCTTCACATGCAATCACTGTCCATACTCCAAGGCATATGAAGATCGACTAATTGCTCTTCAGGCAAAGTACGCTGACCAAGGATATCCTATCGTAGCTATCAATCCAAATGATCCAGAGGTGAATGAGGATGACAGCTATGAGCTCATGAAAGTCAGAGCGAAAGAAAAAGGATTTAATTTCCTATACTTATTTGATGATGGTCAGAAGATCTATCCGCGGTATGGAGCTACCAAAACACCTCACGTTTTTCTTTTGGACGCAGACAGAAAAGTACGATACATCGGGGCAATAGATGACAACTCTAGAAACCCAGAAGAAGTTAAAGAAACTTTCCTAGCTGATGCTATAGAAGCTTTGAAAGCAGGAAATGAACCTAGCCCAACTACTACCAAAGCAATCGGGTGTAGTATCAAGTCCAAAAAAGGATAGACTTCATATCAAGTACTACAAAAAAAAGCTCCTGCAATTGCAGGAGCTTTTTTTATGCTATAGCTTATTGATTTTGAAAAGGTGCTTATCTGCATCCGTTTGCACTTCGATGAGGTACATACCTACTTCTAAATGGTTCATAGAGATATGTTTGTTTTCAGTACTTAAGGATTGACGTTCTATTTCACGTCCACTTATATCCTTTATTA
>JBMYYN010000189.1:0-4754 GCA_049609445.1 Bacteroidia bacterium
ATATACGAGTCACATTTCTGAGAATCGTCCTTTTTTCTGTGGTAATTATTCATGATGATTTGGTTGTAATCAATTTTTAGAATGCAAAAATCGAGCCTGAGACGTAAACAGGCAAGACAAGTGACCTTAATTTGCTTAATGTCATCGCATTATGACGAATGCACAAGAAGCCTTAAAAAAAAAACGCTAGACCAAAATCCTCTTGATTTGGGAGAATGAGTCTAATTATGAGACTAGAAAAGAATCTTAGAGACTTTGCTTTAATACTACAAACTGAACCATTCTTTAACGAAATCTCTGTCTGAGATCTTGTCCTCGTGACCATCTGCTATTAGATCATATACACGCTTTGTATTCTCTGCCCCTTTAGTTTTGGCATCACTATATGCGATATTACTAAATGTCACCATTTCGTACTGAGACTGAAAGATATCTGGATGAAGATCACATAAATCATGCTCTACTTTTTTGTAATGAAGGAAATCCTTGTTTCCCACTGAATCTCTCATCTCTTTATAGTTTTGGATAGCCAAGTCTGCTATAGCATCTGCATTTGGTTTTCTACGTATTTCGTATTCTTTCATAGCCGTATCCCAATCACCAAACTCCTCTAAGCAGTCATCCAATACTTCACAATCCTCAAACGCACAATTCATCCCCTGTCCGTAAAAAGGAACAACAGCATGACAAGCATCCCCTATCAGAGTAGCTTTACCTTTGTTCCACGGGAAGCAACGTACGGTCACTAAACTACCCATTGGATTGTTTTTGAAATCAGATAAATAATCAGGCATCAATGGAATAGCATCCGCAAAATATTTTTCGAAGAATGAAACTATATCCTCATCAGACACCAGTTTTTCGAAACTCACCTCACCTTCTGGCGGCATAAACAGAGTACATGTAAATGTCTTATCCGGGTTTGGAAGAGCAATCATCATAAAATCACCTCTTGGCCAGATATGTAAAGCATTAGGATCTATAGCAAACTCCCCATTTACAGGTTCTATGCATAACTCTTTGTATCCAGCATTTGTATAATCTTGTGAATAATTGAACATAGAGGTTTTCATCATACGCTGACGTACCGCAGAAAAAGCTCCATCCCCTCCTAATATGTAATCCGCTTTTACTTCTACTCGCTCGTTGGTCACTTCATTGGTAAACCAACATGTCCCCGTCTTCAAATTCACATTGGAACACTTCATATTGAAATGTTGATGTACATTCTCATGTTCGTCAGCGAGCTTAAGAAGTTGTATGTTTAGGTGAGCTCTAGAGACCGAATTGATATGCTGACCATCGGTTCCATATGGCTGGTAAGACAGCTCACCTGCCTCACTGTGCATCATTCTACCGTTCATTGGTATCGCATTTTCAAGAATTGCATCTGCCATCCCTACTTTTTCTAAAGCCCTAAGACCTCTAGTAGATAGAGCAAGGTTGATCGATTTCCCCGCAGGAATCTCTACATTCCTCATGTCTGGTCGACGCTCATATATATTTACTTCATATCCTCTTTTAGCTAGATATACAGCTGCCAATGAACCAGCCAATCCTCCTCCGACTAATGTTATTCTTTTCATACGATGTGTCAAAGTTACACATCGTGGTTTTTTATATGATATTTGTTTCAATTAAAATTACTGATTTTGGTCACACAGCGAGTACTAATCATTCATAATCCCGCAGCCCAAGGCGGCGAATCTACCTCTGTAATGAATGCTTATTTAGACTTTCTAAATCAAAGAATGGTGCCCTATCGAGTCTATACGACAAACGGAGACACGGACACAGATCTACTGAAAAGTATAATCTCTAATGAGAAGTTTCGTGCAATAAGTATAGTAGGTGGAGACGGCACTATCAATTTAGCCCTAAATGGGTTACCAGAATTGGAGACACCGATTCATATCATACCCGCGGGATCTGGAAATGATTTTGCTAAAATGGTCTACGAACAAAAGTCAACAAGGAGCATTTTTGAACTCGTTTTATCCGAAAATCTCAAAACCAAAGAAGTGGACGTCTGGAAGTGCAATTCAAAACGTTTTATAAATGGATTCGGAGCTGGATTTGATGGTGCTGTAGCGAATAGCATGGTTGGTAAAAAATACTGGATATCAAGCAAAATCAAATATTGGGTAGAAATCATACGGCATATCTTATTTTATCAATCTCAAGAGTATAAAATCAACGGAATGCCTTCTAAAATATTTATGATGGCTGTCGCAAATGGTCAAGTTTACGGTGGTGATTTTAAGATAGCACCACAAGCGACGATAAATGACCAACTGCTTGATGTGGTTCAAGTCAAAAAGCTCTGGGTTCCATTAAGATTTTTCTACTTACCATTTTTACAAAGCGGAAATCACTTGGATAAAAACATACTTGACTTTTACAGAGATAAGGAACTACTCATACAGTCCGAATTTGACATACCTGCTCATATAGATGGCGAACCCCTACTCGAAAAAGAATACAAAATAATGCACGAAGGAGTTTTGACAGTCTTATGCTAAGGTCTTATCTTTTCTCCATCGAGTCCATACAATGATAGATACAGTGATGATGCAAATAGCTATAAACTGTGAATGCGACAATGCACCTCCAAATAAAAATCCTCTTGCATCATCTCCGCGATACATTTCCACGATACTTCGGCCTACACCGTACATCATCAGATAGATTAAGAATAATTGACCTTCGAATTTCTTTTTCTTCTCAATGAAAATGACAGTCACAAGAATTATTAAATTCACGATAATATCAAAAATCTGCGTAGGGTATAACGGCTGATTTTTTATAGCTGCTAGAGAATCTGGATTGGTAAATGTCACACCTACCCAGCTTTCACATACCTTACCATGACAGCAGCCTGCAAGAAAACATCCAACTCTGCCAAAAGAGTGTACAACAGGTCCAGCAAAAGCCAAAACATCTAGAAATGGTCTGACTTTGATTTTGTTCTTCTTTAGCCAAACTATGATAGTGGGTATGGCAAATATCAACGAACCATAAAACACAAACCCTCCGCCCATAGCATTAGGAATCAAACTCGGATCATTGGTATACTTGGATATGTCTTCCATAAAGAAGAAAAGCTTCCCACCAATAAATGCAGCTACAATCACCCATACAAACAAACTTGAAAGCTTGTCAGTGTCCATTCCAAATCGTTTGGTTTTTGAAAGTGTCACGTAAAATGCAGAAACGATGCCTAATGCAATCATCAGACCATAGCTGTGTAAGCTGATATGAGCTGGAAGAAACCCTTGTAAAAACTCTGGAGTGTTTATCGTGATTAATCTTGGAAACATGAGATTCTAGTTTTGATAATGATATGATAAGGTTCAAATTTAAACTAATTGGGACTACCTACTCTCCTATGTAATCTGCATTATACTTTCTTCCTTTCCATACTGACTTGATAGGCAAGAAATAAAACATAGCAGAAGCTGCAGTATTCAACACTACATAGAACTCATAGATCAACAAATAAGCAAAACTAAATGGCCTTCTATTCAGCTTTAAGCATAAAGCATAAATAAAGACGGATTGCAATAGAAACTTCATAAACCAAATAGTCACCGAAAGTCGCAAATCATACATCATAACAACTATTAATGACGGGATAAATAATCCATAAAGAATAATCATGAATTTCCAATTGAGCGGAAGATCTCTCGCTCCAATCAGCCACCTTTTTCGCTGATGAAGCATCTCTTTCACACTAGGAATGTACGTAGCCAAACCGAGACTTTCCTCTCCCAATAGAGTTCTCCATTCCCAGCCGTTACCCGTCACAGCCTGAAAAAGTTTGTAATCTTCTGTTATCGAGAAGTCTATCTTTTCGAAACCTCCAGTTTCCCAATACGCGGATGCTCTGACTGCCATATTATTACCTACACTAGTGCATCCCACACCTGCATTTGCAAAAGCTTTGATGTATCCCATAAAATGCAACCAATCAATTCCCTGCAGTGTGGCAAAGAGACCACCTCGCTCACATTTTGTAGTGCCACTCACGATGCCTACTTTTTCTTCAAACTCCTGGAGCAACGAGAGTATCCAATTAGACGGTAAAGAAACATCTACATCCGTGATAAAATAAAATTCACCATTCGCGTGATGTGCCAACTGACTTAAGACATTTGCTTTGCCTCTACCCTTTCCCACCATTTCAGTGATCTGATATAGCTTGAACTCGGGCTTGTCTCTAATAAAATCTTCTATAAGACTAAAAGTACTGTCTGTACTCGAATCATCCCCTATCAGGATTTCTACAGATTCCTTGGGATAATTCAAACGGTCAATGGACTGCAAACTTCTAATTATAAGCTCTTCCTCATTTCTGGCTGCTAGTAGAATTGATACTTTAGGAAAGGTTTTCTGTTCTAAAATTTCATTAGGTGAATACAACAATAAACTTACCAAAGAGAAGACTTGAATCCCAAAAAAAACAACGACTATAGCACCGATAATCCACATCATAGAACCTTCATTTGATACCCCTCCTTTTTCAAGAATCTTAGATACTCAGGCAATAGAGCTTTTAGATTTTTCTCTGCTTTTTCACTATCATGAAATACCACCACGCTCCCTGGAGTTGTCAATCTCTGAATTCTTCTCTGAGCTCGATTTACCCCCAAAGTTTTCAAATAGTCCTTGGTCAATATATCCCACATGACCACTTCGTAATCTTGAAGAATCTCGTCTGATGCTTTAAAGTTTATTTGACCATAAGGCGGTCT
>JBMYYN010000190.1:0-4738 GCA_049609445.1 Bacteroidia bacterium
AAGGAACTGCCAATGATGTTCCTATCTCTACCATTGCAAGAGGCATAGAGATAGACTTAAGGCAAAACTTGGGAGAGTCCTTAGAAGATATTCCTGAACAGTTCCCGGTGAAGTACGACACTCAATTCTAATACTTAAAATGCAACCGAAGTTACGTTTACAATCTTTCCAACTTATTATCATTGCATCAAATTTTTAAACTTATAACCATGAAAAACATCATTCTCTCAGCTGCTCTAATATTCTCACTTTCTCTAATCGCTTGTGGCAATGCAAAGACGAATTCAGAAAATTCTTCTTCTACTAGTGAGATAGATCAAACACCTTCAGTCAAAACACTAGAGCAAAAGGAGTTAGCTCAAAAAATAGCTGACAAAAAAGTCATAGTAATAGATGTAAGAACTCCAGGAGAAGTAGCAGATGGTTATATCAAAGGAGCTGACAAGTTTTTAAACGTAAACAATGCAAGCTTTGAATCTGAAATACTAAAATTGGATAAAAAAGCCACGTATGTGATGTACTGCAGAAGTGGTGCAAGAAGTGGTAGAGCAGCCTCTTTTATGGTTGCAAATGGCTTTGAGGATGTATACAATCTTGCAGGTGGCATTATGAGCTATACAGGCGAAAAAGCGAAATAACCCCTTGACCAAGGATTTCAAAAAATACATCGGAGGACTAGTACTGACATCAGCGATAGCTCTAGTCTCTTTCCTTCTCTCAAGTGCTATAGGGCTTAATGCTGTACTTATAGCATTGCTCTTAGGAATTCTGATTGGAAACCTAGTCAAGCCAAACGATCTTTTTACTCCAGGGATAAAAAAGAGTAGCGGTTTGATTTTAGAGTTGTCCATCATATTAATGGCATTTGGAATCAATTACAAGGAGTTTCTCACTTTAGGTTGGGAAACCATCCTGATTATTGTTTTTACTATCATCATTGTTCTTGCAGCGACTATATACTTCGCACGCAAGTTTAATTGCCCAGGAAGTACGGGATGGCTTGTAGGATTCGGAACGGCTATATGTGGTTCTTCTGCTATAGCAGCTTTAGCTCCATCTGTGTCCAAAGACAAAACAGATGTTGGGATAGCACTAGCTGTGGTCAATCTGTATGGACTTGCAGGTATGATTCTTCTTCCACTTATAGCAAGAAATATTCTGACCAATGAACAGATCAGTATATTGCTAGGAGGGTCTCTTCATTCGATGGGCAACGTTGCTGGTGCTGGTTTTGGGATGAATGAAGCTATAGGAGAACTATCAGTCACCGTAAAACTGGGAAGAATAGCCCTCCTTACTCCTGCCCTATTGATATTTCGTTATCTCATAGGTCAAAGAAACAGCACAGAACAACAGACCTCTTCCTTCAGTTTGCCTTGGTACCTCATTGCCTTTATCGCAATTTCTGTTATTACATCCTTCATTGTTTTACCGGAATCAGTCCTTTCAATTGCCAAACAATCTAGCTCTTTCTTGCTGGCCATAGCAATGGCAGCAATTGGCCTCAAGGTGAGTTTTACTACATTGCTTAATTCAGGTAAAAAAGGACTCATATTTGGTGCTGTGATCTTCAGTATCCAGTTGATAGCGTTAGGTGCTTTGATGTACTTCTTGAGTTAAAACACTTACCTATTGTATTTTCGTAGGGAATTGGCTATCCCCGAAAAATTTAATTTCTATCAACCTCCAACAAGTTTCTTGGTCAACTACCAATATGGTCTAATCATCGTGCTTTGGTTTACACTTAGTGTTTTCTCTTTACAAATCTTATTCATGTTGGCATTCATTTTTATTGTGCCTTTTTATCTAATCTTTACAGATATAATTAAGCCACCAAACGATGGTTGGCTATTAGAAGAAAATGCACTTACAATTATTAGAAGAAAATGGGTCTTTGATACCCAAAAAATTACCCTTCCATTCGATACTATTTCAAAAGTTGTGGTCAGTCAGCACACATATATCTTCTATACTACGAACAACGAAAAAATCTACCTTTCAGGAATACCATATGCTATAGAGTACATCTGTCGTGTACTAAAAGTGAGAGGAAAGAAAGTTCTTTTTGATACCAGAGATCACGAGGCAGAAATGTATATCAATGGGGAGATTGACACTTACCCTATGAAACTTGATCCAAACCAATAGAACAATATAAACGTTAGGTTCTACTGTACATTTATACTTGATTTGTAAACAAGAAAACAAAAACGAACTTGTTTCAGTATCTATCTACACCTGTTAAAATCCTCACTCTAAGTATCATTTTCAGTATTCTCAGTTTCATACTTTACATTACTTATAAATTTTCATTTACAAGCAATGTCACTTTTGGTGTTGTGATGGATTTAGCTGTCAGTCTCACGGTCCTACTTTACGCATTTTTCTTTTTTCAGACATTTAAAAAGCTCAGGGTACGCAAAGGATACTACTTACAAAGGAGTTTTGAGACTCCATCTTTTTTTAAGAAAGCCGGTGTTCCTATCTACCAATACATTCTTATCAATTCGTTCGTGAGGCACTTCAATCCAAGGGTCTATTTTAGAGGAAAGACCCGAGAATATATCAAGATCTATCACGAAGAAACTAAAATAGCTGAGACGTGCCACATCGTGGCTCTTATACCTACTCTTGTTTTTCAACTCATATATCTCTTTCAAGAGCAGTACACAGACTTTTGGCTTGTTGGACTCTTCAATATACTATTCAACCTATATCCTATTCTCCTACAGCGTCAAAACAGATTTATGTTAGAAGCTAAATTCCAAAGTCTGCTCGATAAACCCTAGTGTGACCTTTGTCACTTTCGAGTGATTTTAGTTATTTACCTTTGGCTCATCATATTATGACTCCATTCTCAAAACTCATTGTTTTATTTACAGTGCTCCTTTCAGCAGCATGCTCTCCCACAGACCATAACTCACATGAATCCAATTCTGACATTGAACTTAATAACGGCAAAAAATGGATTGTGGTTCCCGAAATGTTTGCCTACATCACTTCTATAGAAGACGACATAAACGAATTTGAAGGTAAGACCCTGGTGGACCACCAGCAGCTCTCAACTCAAATTTCTACAACCCTAGGAAAACTTACAAGCAACTGTACAATGACGGGAAAAGGTCATGATGAATTACACAAATGGTTGCTTCCATTTTTGGATATGGCAGATGAATACAAGAACTCATCTTCAACGGAAAATGCAAGTAAAGTCCTTTCAGAAATGAAAGAATCTTATACTGTGCTGCACTCCAATTTCGAATAACCTAAGGGTCCTTTGTTTCCTATTCCCTTGCTATTCATCAAAATGTTTGCTGACTGAAATCATACTTGATTTACACAATAGTTTTTAACTTTGGAGAAGAAACATTAAGTATATGACACACCAAGACGACGTAATCACTATCCTGAAATCATGCGTCAACCCATTGCCGTAAAAGGAGACAAAGCTGTGATGCTCGGTAATCCTACGGATATTCGGAAGATATAACCAACTGAGTGCTCTACCAGGTAATGGCCCAAATATCATTTAAAGGTGTGGCATTTTCCTTTCCAAAGAAAGTTAACAACTCATCATTATAAAGTACAGAAGAATGCTCTAATCTTCCTTTGTATAGGGGATTCTTTTGCATCTCCTTCCACGTTTTACCATCCGCAGAATACCAGACGTCATCCTTATTACTACCACTAATAACAAACAGATGATTTTTAAATACTTTACATTCTAATTCTGTTCGAGCACTAAAAGGTGCATTTGACAACTCCTGTGTCCAATTCTTGCCATCACCACTACTCCATACATCATTAGATGCAGTACCTGAAGCAATGCCTCCTATCACCCATAACTTACCTTTGAACGAAACCGCAGAATGTCCTGTTCTAGGAGTGAAACCTGTAGGATCATAGACTTTAACTTTTTCCCATGTTTCACCGTCAGTACTACTCCATACATCGTTTGAGGCCACGCCTCCATTCGTTCCGCCAATGACCCACATCTTTCCATCGTGTACGACTACTTGATGTCCATGCTTTCCTTTCCAATGCGAGGTATCTATGACACTTCCTTTCACCTTAACATTTTCCCAGCTAACTCCATCAGAACTCTTATGTATATTATTTCTCGTTCCCACAAAAACCCATAAATTGTTTTTAAATGCAACTACCTGCGATTCATCTGAGGCATAAAATGACTGCAATTGATCGTCATCATGACCTTTGACCTCAGTCCATGTACTTCCGTCATAAGTCCATACATCATTCTTAGTTCCAGAATTTGATGTGCCTATTCTCTTACCCCCAATTAACCATACTTTTCCATCCATTTCTACCACTTGATGTCCATAGCGTCCTGTAGTATTTTGAAATGCTGTAGAAGTAATCTTTTTCCATTTTGGAGGAGAAGAACTTCCTGGCTCTTCGATAGTTTTGAATGAGAACACCGCACTATTTCTTACAGCACCTTTTTCATCTATAGCCTGAACATACCAATAGTACGTAGTTTCATACTCCAGATTATTTGGAATAGAAAAACTTGTAGACTGCGAATTAAAGAGTATCATTCCTTTCGGGTTGGCTACTTTCCCGAGATATGCGTCATAAACAATTTTATGCCCATCAGGGTCCACAGCTCCTTCCCAGCTTAACGAAGGTGCTAATGGAGCGTCTATAAAACCGTCAATCGGCAATAAGAGCTTAAACTTATTGGGTGGAGAATTATTAGCAATATCTGAGGTAGTCG
>JBMYYN010000191.1:0-4732 GCA_049609445.1 Bacteroidia bacterium
AGGGAGTGGAGGCTTGTGGGAGGGATATGATATTATGAAGGTTGCGTCTCCTCAGGGATGGGCTGAGGACTACCGGATGGTTTTGGAGTTTTACAATGCACGTAGACAAAACATCGCCAACGTAAAACCTAATGGAGCTCACCTCATTTTAAAAGAACTTGAGGAAGACTGGGACGTTAGCATTGTAACGCAAAATATTGATAATCTTCACGAGCAAGCTGGAAGTACTGAAGTTGTTCATCTGCATGGTGAAATCACAAAAGCATGTTGCAGTGTAACTAAAGACTATGTGGAAGAAATTGGTTTTACGGATATAAGAGATGGAGATTTAAGTTTAAGTGGTTATCAAAAAAGACCATTTATTGTATGGTTTGGAGAGAATGTTCCTATGATAACAGAGGCTGAGCAGATTGTTTCCAAAGCAGATGTACTCTTGATAATCGGGACCAGTCTAATGGTATATCCAGCTGCAGGTCTGGTGAATTTCGTCAGATCAAGTGTTCCAATATATGTGATTGATCCAAATGAAGTACGAGAAAAAATCAGTGTTTCAAATGAGGTAACTCACATCAAAAAAGGAGGTTCTGAAGGAATGATTGAATTACAGAAAATTCTATTAGAGAATGTGTAAGTAATTACCTTTCTAGAGACCACGTACCTTTGATGCTTCCGCTTACATTGGACCAAGTGCCAGAGGCTGTCGAGTCAGAAAATTGACCAATAAAAGTGGTTTTTAGATTTGACTCTGCACCATCTAAGGAACCGTCGGCATTAAGATTTCCACTGAATGTAAAATACTGCTTGATTTGAGTGGAATATCCTCGCCCCGTCATAGAGTTGTCTTCTTTTACTGTCATTTCCAAAAGACCATTGTCACTTCCTTCAAAACTTCCACTCCATACAGCAGTATAGTCTTTTACTTCTACTTGCGGTTCAGGTGTTCCTGTATCATCGTCACTGCAAGATGATGCCACAGCTGTTATCAAGAAGATAAAAGTTAATTTAGACAGGAAGGTAAGTGTATTTTTCATGGTATATGTTTTCTCAAAAATAGTTTATTTATCCAACAGACCAATCTCAATGAGTCTCTTGGTTAGGTATTCGCCGGCAGAAATGTCGTCGTATTTTTTTGGATTTTCTTCGTCGATACATTGAGGTAAACAGTCTAATCTCATCTCGGATTCAGGGTGTAAGAAAAATGGAATAGAAAAACGAGTTGTGCCCCATTCTTCTTTGGGAGGGTTAACTACACGATGAGTAGTAGATCTCAATTTATTATTGGTCAGACGCTGGAGCATATCTCCTACATTTACCACCAATTGATTTGGAAGAGCGGTAATTGGCACCCAATTGTCTTGCTTGTCTAGGACCTCCAATCCAGCAGCACTAGCACCCATAAGGAGAGTGATTAAGTTAATGTCTTCGTGTTGTCCAGCTCTTACAGCATTTTTAGGAGCATCTACTATAGGGCCGTAGTGTATAGGTCTTAGTATACTGTTGCCATATTTAATATATTCATCGAAGTAAAACTCGTCTAGATCCAAGTATAGTGCGATGGCTCTAAGCATATATTTGCCAGTCTCCTGTAATGCAGTGTAGGCTTGGAGCCCGTATTCGTTAAATTCTGGAACTTCATCTACGGTAACATTTTCATAATATTTATATGTTGATTTTAGGTGTTCTGGGATAGTTTGTCCAAAATGAAAAAACTCTTTCAGGTCACCAACTTGGCTGTCCTTTGCGTGCTCGGTTCCCCAAGAAGTAAAACCACGTTGACCAGCTATTCCAGCGATTTGATATTTCAATTTGACCTCTAAAGGTAGAGCATAGAATTCTTTAGTGTATTTGTACAAATTTTCTGTAAGAGAGTCACTTAGTTCATGATTGTAAACGGCAGCGAATCCAATCTTTTCATATGCTCCTCCTAATTTTTTTACAAAATCATTCTTTTCTTCTGGAGTCCCATGTCTAAACTGATTTAAGTCTAATGAGATGATTGTTGAAGTCATAGTTCGTCTTATTTTCTTCAAATTTAGTGCATCAGTTTTAGAAAAAAGTATGTAGCTACACTCAATTCCATTTATTGATTACTTTTGTTTAATAAACTTACTAAAACTAATGAGACTGCTAACCTCGTCATTAGCTTATATAAAATTGACTTTTCGAATCTACGCTAGAGTGGGCCTTTTCCTTATTTTTGGATTGGGTGCTGCAATGACGGGATTCTCAAAGGGGGACTCCATTGACGACCCGAATGTAGCTTTCATCGAATTGATCAAAAAATCAACTAAGGGAGGTGGTCGAGACAAAACTTTTCAATCTGATGTGCCATCATCTAACGACTCTTCAATAAAGTACTTTTTATTGCTAGCTTTCGTGGTTACTACTGTGCTTCTTATCATCTTGTATAGACAGGTCAAGCTGAAGCAGCAAACTAATGCGAAACTTGAAGAACAAAATGGTCTTATATTTCGTCAGAATCTTAAGCTCCAAAAAATGAATGGAGTACTTGAGGATGCAAGACAACAAGCAGAAGCCGGATCGGTGTCTAAGTCAATATTTTTGGCAATGACTAGTCATGAGATACGCACACCTATGAATGGAATCATGGGAATGGCCAGTCTTTTATTAGAATCACCTCTGGGGCCTGATCAAAAAAAGTATGTAGAGACGATACAGGCTAGTAGTGAAAATCTTTTATCTATTTTAAATGATATTTTAGATTATTCTAAAATAGAAGCTGGTAAAATTGATATTGAATCGACCTTTATTGATTTAGACTCACTGCTGAGTGAAATTATAGTTGCATTCTCAAAACAGGCAAGGGATAGAGGAATTGTTCTTTGTAAGAACGTAGACGCAAGGGTTCCTCTTCACTTTAATGGAGATTTATTGAGAATTAAGCAGGTGCTGATAAATTTAATTAGCAATGCAATTAAGTTTACTAAAGATGGTGGAGTTCAAGTCACAGTGGAATTAGAGGATTCTAATGTGATTGATCAAGACAATATGAACTTGACAAGATTACGTTTTTCTGTAGCGGATGATGGTGTAGGGATATCAGATAAAATACAACGTAAAATTTTCGAGTCCTTTGAACAAGGAGACTCGTCAATTAGCAGAAGATATGGAGGAATAGGACTTGGCCTAAGTATCTCAAAGAAGCTAGTTGAACTTATGGGTGGTATTATAGGACTGAAGTCTAAAGTAGGAGAAGGTTCTACTTTCTATTTTACTCTGAACGTGGAGCCGCTAGAATACATAAGTTCAGAAGGGGAAGAGTTGAAACTCGGAGAAAAGAAGGCATTGCCGGACGAAAAATTAGCAGAGGCTTATCCTTTAAAAATCTTAGTTGCCGAGGACAATCAGTTTAACATGCTTTTTGTTGAGAAGTTATTCGAAAATTTTGGTTACAGAGAAATAATAAGAGCTGAGAATGGGCTAGAGGTTCTAGAAATTCTTGAACAAGATACCGTAGATCTAATTCTCATGGATATACAAATGCCTGAAATGGATGGTTTGCAAGCTACTGAAGAGATAGTAAGAAAGTATGGAGATGCTCGACCAGAAATAATTGCGGTTACAGCTGAGGCAATGGATGATACTGGAAGCCCGTATCGTAGCCTAGGAATGAATGGATATTTAAGAAAACCATTTAAAAAGGATGAACTTTTTAAAGTTTTAGTCTCAGTAGGCGAAAAACATAAAACGAAAAATTAAGATTAATTTCTGAGAAGTTCAGTTATAGCCTTTAGTTTTAGTTCGACTTCATCCCATTCATTGTGAGGGTCGGAGTCTATGGTGATGGCCCCACCAGCATTATAGTTGATAGTAGATGAAGAATCGTCACAAAGAATACTTCGAATAACAACATTGAAATCAAAATCGCCTTCAGGATTGATATATCCAAAAGCTCCGCTATACCAACCACGTTTGAATATCTCTAGATTTTCTATATGTTCCATAGCAGCAATTTTTGGAGCACCTGTCATACTCCCCATCGGAAAACTGGTGCGTATGATATCGTCAAAAGAAATATCTGACTTTAGTTCACTCGTGATAGTAGAGATCATCTGGTGAACCTGTAAGTAACTATATATCCCAAAGAGTTCGTTTACCTGTATAGTTCCTGGGATAGATACTCGAGCCATATCATTTCTGACCAAATCCACTATCATGACGTTTTCAGCTTTGTCTTTTTCTGAGTTTTCCAACTGCGAAATCATTTGGAGATCCTCTTCTGCCGTTTTACCCTTGCCGATAGTCCCTTTTATGGGTTGACTTAGTAGTGTGTTTCCGCTTCTAGAGAGATACCGTTCCATACTCGCACCACACATGGTGAGATGCTTCGCTTTGTAAAATGCTGCCATTGGAACGGGAGATTTTTGCAATAAATCTATGTGTAATGAAACTGGGTCTAAGACCTGAAACTTATGTGTATAGGGTACACAATAGTTTAGCTCATATACGTTTCCCTCTTTGATTAGCTCTTGTATGTTGCCTATGGTTTTTAAATAATTTTCCTTGGTAATGGGTGATGCTGAGTTGGATATTTTATGTTTTACTTCCGATGGCTTCCCTTTCCAAAAAGTATCCCTAAGTCGTCCTTTTATGCACTCTACCTTTCCATTTTTGTCTATGGTGATTATGGTCTCTGGAATAAAAAAAGTAACCTCTTCAGTTGGTACAATAGCTTTGTGCCCACAAGAATGGCCAGCGGACGCACACCCTG
>JBMYYN010000192.1:0-4710 GCA_049609445.1 Bacteroidia bacterium
TCTGGCTCTTAACGGTACTATGGCGAATGGTCTTAGACGGGGTGTCAGCTATGAAATTTTTGTTTGAAGGTAAATCATCACTGTTTGTAACGGTGATCAAAGCTCACTTTGCTTATTGCGGAAGTTTAGGTAAGACCTTTGCCAAAAGAAGAGAATTGAAGAAACTTGGAGATGTAAAGGTTGATTTGTATGCAAATTCTGTGGTGTGGCAGTATTTTGTCAAGGGGAAGAAGAAATTTACTGACTTATAAACTTCTCTATGGCTAAGCTATAACCTTTCAGTCCTAGTCCAAAAATTCCACCTTCAACATATTTAGACAATAGTTCATTGTGTCTTTCTTTTTCACGAGAGTATATGTTAGATATATGTACCGATATTACTTTAGTTTCGATAGCTGAGACGGCATCTGCTAGAGCGACTGAAGTGTGCGAGTAGCCGCCAGCATTTAGTATTATGCCTGTTAGCGATTCCTTGTCTGCTTTGTGAATACGGTCTATTAATTCTCCTTCTATGTTGCTTTGGTAGTAATCGATGCTTACTGTTGAAAATTGGTGTCTAATCTCGTTTAAGAAGTCTTCAAAACTCGCATGTCCATATATGCTTGGCTCTCTTTTCCCTAATAGGTTTAGGTTTGGTCCGTTTATGATAAGTATTTTCACTGAAGGTGCTCTTTAAGACAGTTCAAAGTTATACTTTTGTTTTCTCAATCTTAGCAAATGAGCGATCCTATAAAACACGAGTGCGGAGTAGCCTTGATTAGGCTTAGAAAACCATTGAAATATTACCGTGAAAAGTATGGTAGTGAACTATATGGTCTAAAAAAATTGCAAATGCTTATGAATAAGCAACTGAATCGTGGCCAGGATGGTGCTGGGTTAGCAGTTATTAAAATCGATCCAGAGTTTGGTCATAGATACATCGCAAGACAAAGAGCTAAGGGGACAGGTGCGGTTTCGACACTGTTTGAACGTGTAAATAAGAAGTATGCGGGATTAGATCAGAAGAAGGCGAAGAAGACTTCTTGGCTTAAGAAAAACTACGCTTACGGCGGAGAGTTGTTACTCGGGCACCTTCGATATGCTACGCACGGAAAGAATAGCATAGAAAATATTCATCCGTTTCTCCGACAAAACAATTGGATGAGTAGAAACCTTGTTTTGGCAGGCAATTACAATGTCACCAATGTAAAGGAAATGTATAAGCAGCTGATAGACTTAGGTCAGCATCCCAAAGAGATAAGCGATAATGTGACAATGTTGGAGAAGATTGGTCACTTCTTAGATGAAGAAAATGCTCGTCTTTACAAAGATTGCAAAGAGCGAGGAATGGATAATCTTGAAATTGCGGACTACATCAAGAATAATTTGGAACTAGAGAATGTTTTAAAGAATTCTTTCAAGAGTGTTGATGGAGGTTATAATATGGTGGGGCTTATAGGTGATGGAAACGCATTTGTGATGAGAGATCCTAATGGGATACGACCCAATTATTACTGGGCAAATGATGAGTTTCTTGTAGTAGCTAGTGAAAGACCTGCGATACAGACTGCTTTTGATTTGAAGATAGATGACCTTAAGGAGATTACTCCTGGAGCAGCTTTGATCATAGATAGAGATGGAAATTTTGAAGAGAAACAAATTCTACCTAAACTTGATAGACTATCTTGTAGTTTTGAGCGTATCTATTTTTCAAGAGGAAGTGATGGCAAGATACACGAAGAGAGAAAAGGTCTAGGAAGAGGTATTTCAAGAGAAATTCTTAGAAGATTGGACTACGATATCCGTGACACTGTTTTCTCATATATCCCTAATACTGCAGCTACTTCATACTATGGTATGATAGATGGTATCTACAAGTACCTAGATAAGTGGAAACGTGAAGCAATTCTCAAGATGGGGTCTAACCCTAAACCCGAAGAGGTGGACAAATTGCTTTCTGTCAAAATCAGAAGGGAGAAACTGCTTGTTAAGGACGCTAAAATTCGAACCTTTATAGCCCAAGATGCTGGTAGAGATGATCTCGTAGGAAATGGTTATGATGTGACTTACGGAGTGGTGAAATCGACAGACACTCTAGTAGTTGTGGATGATAGTATTGTTAGAGGCACGACATTAAAAAAGAGTATTCTCAGAATTCTTGATAGACTAGGTCCTAAAAAAATTATTGTGGCATCATCAGCACCTATTATTAAATATCCAGACTGCTACGGGATTGATATGAGTAGAATGAATGAGTTCATTGCATTTCAAGCTGTAAAGAGCTTGCTTGAGAAACAGGATGATCTGGGGTTTTTGGATGTAGTTCACCAAGCATGCAAGGAAGAATTGCAAAAGCCAGTGGATGAGATGCAAAATAAGGTTAAGATGCTTTATGATAGATTTACGGATCAAGAGATAGAAGATGAGATTGCTAATTTGGTGACACCATCTGACATGAATGCAGAGGTGGAAATAGTGTATCAATCTATAAAAGGACTGAATAAAGCTTGCCCGAATCATTTAGGTGATTGGTATTTTTCTGGTAATTATCCTACACCTGGGGGTAATGCAGTAGTCAACAGGAGTTATGTTTACTACATGGAAGGAAGTACTGAAAGAGCATATTAAAGCGTAGTACTTAAAGGTCATTTCTGTGCACTAAACGTGGAAATGTGGCATGTCCGCTAATGTGATCTTACCCTTTTATGTAAATTCGTAGTTTCGCTTCAATTCTTTATTAGAATGCTACTACGACTAACTGAGTCAAATAAACCAAAGAGACTTACCCCAATTTCATGGTCTCACTTGCTACTGCTATTCAGTGGTGAAAAAAATATGACTCAGCTCCTTGAGAAAATTTTTAATACAACATTCTATATTTTTCCTGTTTGGAATTTGTCAGGAAAGGTTAAAAACATGGGAAATGAAGTAGAAGGTGATGTGCTAACCTTCTATGTTCCTTCAGTTTGTTTTAAATATACGGACAAAGCACAAAATCGAACACGGCTTGTTACAGATTCTTCTGTAGCTCACAAATATTTTTTGAAATTCAGGCTGAGAGAGTGGACAAAGCTCTTAAAGCAGAAACATATACTTATATAATGAACAGAATAGTTAAACTAACCCTTCTAGTTTTTACAATTATTTATTCAACCAATTCTTTTGGTCAGATTAAAATTGGCGACAATCCAACAGTGATTGATGGCTAGGTCGATCTTAGAACTTGAGACAGATTCTCAGGCACTATATCTTCCAAGATTAACCACTACTCAGAGAGATAATCAATCTGGTTGGAAAGATGGAATGGTGATCTACAACACAACTCTTAGCTGCATTCAGTTCTTTGAAGGTACAGAATGGAATTGTTTAGCTTCCATTCCAGGGATACCTAATCTTGACGCTGATAGTACTAATGAGTTGATGAGCTCTCTTGTAATTTCCAATGACACGCTTTATTTGACAGAGGCTGATTCGACATTCTCCGTTAAATTAGTTTATGCACCCACTTATCTCTGCAAAGAAGTTGATGGAAACACTCTAACCTATAGGTTGCAAGGTAACGGGAATTTATATTTAAGTGAAGCAGATACGTCAGACAAAAGAGCACTTAATGAGCTTTTGGATAGTGGATATTTGACCTGTGAGTCGGGCCAGAATACTATTGAACTCACAGATTGTAAACGTAGGGAGCGGATGTCGGATAATTCTTCCGTGATAGTTTATTTCAATGATAGCGTAGATGTATTTAGTACAGCGGGCGTGATTGCAAGTTATTCAGACTACGATACTTGGTTTGGTTCATCTGGGCTGTCAGTTTCTTCGGTTCTGAATTGTTTCGACGAAGTGTGTTTGCAAATCGGAAATGTCCAGTATGTCGATTTTGATGGAGATAATCTATTTGATAATATAGATAACTCTGCAGATGTGAAGTCATACAGTACACTGATTGGACTTTCAGCAGTAGCTTGTACCCCGATAAGTTGTCAACAGGTATATGGCCCGTCGGATTTTGGGCTAGATGGCATCTCAGGTTTGCCAGATACTGATCCGGGGTGTGTAGATTTGTCTGCGACTTGGTACGATGGGAGCACAGGAGAACTATTTAGTTGGGATGTCACAGGAGCTCTATGGGTTCAACAACCTTCAATTAGTGAAGTTAGTTGCCCACAAGGTGCGTTTCCGCTTCGGGAACTATTCTCTCTTCAGTAGGTGTTTCAAGTATAACTAAAACAGGAACAGGAAGATTTAAAGTAAATCTTAGTGTCCCTCAAGATGATGCAAACTATGTAGTTTTATTGTCTAAAGAAGAGGGAACTAGCAAGCTTGATGCATTGCATATAGATGTTAAAGAAGGTTCCAAAACCGCTACCTCTTTTGAAATTCTATTAACAGAAGGAGACAATGGCACAAAGAAAAATCCTTATCGAGATAGAAACTGGTATTTTAGCATTCCTTGTACAGAAAACTTTAGTTCAGGGATAGATTCAGTTCGTTTTTCTGGAGATACACTTCGCATTTATGAAGGGGATTCAGTGTTTGAAACCAGCATACTAGATACCGCAAGTTTAAGCAGTCGTATCAATGATAAGCTAGATTTAGCTGATACAGCTTCGATGCTATTGCCTTATTTGAGGGCTGCAGATACAGCATCAATGCTATCTCCATACTTGCGACACGCAGACACTGCGAGCTTGAGTTCAAGAATAGATGATAAGGTAAACATCAGTGACA
>JBMYYN010000193.1:0-4680 GCA_049609445.1 Bacteroidia bacterium
GGTCCAAGACAGTACAAAGTTATGACAGTGACAAAGGGTACTTTGCTGTGATGAATAAAGGCAATATGGATATGGAGTACATGGAAGAGGATTCTTTTGAGCTGCATCACATAGCGAGGTACTACACAGAGCAATTTGATTATACTCTGCTTGAAAAAAAGCACGATAGTACGCAAGGGTATGCTTCTTTTTATGCCAGAGCAGAAAATGATGAAAAGGCAGATTTGTATCTAAAAGAGGTTCTCGTGGGTAACCAGTATTACATGCTTACCGCTCAAACAAACGACAAAGAAGTAGCTATGAAGTTCTTTGAAAGTGTTGAGTTTTTACCGTTTAAATTTAAAAGACCATTTATGATGCAACATGATACTGCAAGAATGTTTTCTGTGGTGTCAAATGTGCGACCTCCTGTGGAAGTATCATCATACTATAACTACTATAGAGATGATGACGAAAGTGATGATACACATGAGGATGAGACAAAGACTGCAATATATTATAGTAAGGAGTCAGATGAGACGATTTATGCTAGAATGTACAAGTATCACAAGTATTATGGAAGCGAAGAGGTAGATTCTTTATGGAGTTTTTATAAAGAGCAAATGAGACAACAGGAGTTCTTCATGAGAAGTGAGAAAAAAGGCAAAGTGGGAGAGATGTTTACGTATGAGTTGTCAGTAGGTGATACCAATACACATCGCAATATTTTGGTGAAACATATCATTAAGGATGGAGCACTTTTTTCTCTTTTTACTGAAAATGACTACCAGAAGCCTAGAAGTGAGTTTGTAAAACAGTTTTATGAAACCTTTACACCATGGGACACTGTGATAGGTACGCCAGTTATTCAAAACAAGGTGGATTTGTTTTTGGGAGATTTGATATCAGAAGACAGTACAACAAGAGAGGCAGCGTATCAGTCTTTTGATCAAATATCATTTGAAGATTCTGATGCTCCAAAAGTGATTAAAGCATATCAAAAAGATAATGGATTCAAGCATAGTTTTGAGAATAGAGCAGAGTTGCTTAGCGTGTTGCAAGACATTAAGCATCCAAGTATTGTGCCTTTTTTAGTTAAAGAGTACAAGCAAGTGGGGGATTCGGTTCAGTTTCAAATACCCATTCTCAAAGCTCTAGCGGGTCAACTTACAAAGAAATCATCCAGGCATTTCGCTTCACTTATTGTAGAAGAGACGCCCCTTACGGATAATGAAAATGCGATAGCTCAAATGTTTTATCCTTTTTATGACTCCACAAGTGTTGCAAAAGAACTATTCCCAGAGATTTTGATGCTAACAGCATTACCGGAGTACAAAGACCCGGTTTACGATTTATTGTCATCTCTCAAAGACAGTGGGTTTATAAAGTCTCGTTTGTATCGCAAACATTTCAAGCAACTGGCGTGGGAAGCCAATAATGAAATAAAGAGACACAAGGGTTCTGAGTCAAACCAAACCGCAGATTTTTTTAAGGAAGAAACAAGACAAACATTGTACAATTACAATGACTTGTTGGAGTACTATGCTACCCTTTTACAGCCATATCATAAGAAGAGCAAAGTGAAGAGGTTTTATGATAGAGGGAATAGCGTGAATTCTGCAGGTTTTAAAATAGATCTAGCATTAATCAGACTAAAAGGAGGGGAAAAGCTGCCTGAATCTACGTGGTCCAATTTGTCAAAAAATAAGAACGATAGAATTGTATTGTATCAAAGATTGAAAGACATGAATAGGCTTGATCTTTTTCCTTCAAAGTATAATCATGATACACTAGCGATGGCACTCTTTGCTCAAAAAGCAAGAATAAATCAGTACAAAGACAGTTTGGTATTCGTTTCAAAACATTGGGTGTCAGATGATAAGGATTCGGGTTTCATGTATTTCTTTAAGTCAAAGGAGAAAAACGAAGACTGGGAATATGGCTATCTTGGACCTATTGACACTACGGTGGCAGAGGTAGAGAGATATACTTATGAGTTTGAAGAATCTTTTAGTTTTAATAAGTATGAGGATGAAGCCTTGCAAATTAGAAAGCAAGTACGTACCCATGAAATGAGAAATCGTAACAGGTATCGAGTAAGTGATGATCCTGAGTTTAGCGAGCTTAAAACGAAATACGGTCGATACAATAGATACCGAGGGTTTTAAGTAAGTGCTGATTTGCTGATTAAACTACGTCTTCGTAGTTTGTGAATTTGCCGTCATGCCATAGGTCTTCTATTTCGTAGAACCCTCTAGCATCTTTTTGAAAAACGTGAACTACTACGTCAACGTAATCTAAGAGTACCCATCGGTTCTCTCCTTGTCCTTCACGGCTCCTAGGTTTTTCTTTCAGAGCTTTTAGAGTTTCTTCTTCAACGCTATCTGCAATAGCTTTCACCTGTCGGTCACTATCTCCGTGGCACACCACAAAAAAATCAGCGGCAGCTTCGTTTACTTTAGAAAGGTCTATTTTGACAATGTTATTTGCCTTTTTCTCCTGCATTCCTTTTACTATTACTTCAGCCAGAGCGTCAGACATGTTAGTGTTTTTTGCCATTAATTGGGATAACTTTGCTGCGAAATTAATTCAATACAGTCAATACACTAACTTTTTGAGCCTTTACAGTATAGAATTCGTCAATGAATTGGAGTCAACCAATACGTATTTGAAAGAAAAAGTACGTAGTCATGGTATTGCTGCTCCTTACTGTGTGTCCGCTGGTATTCAGTCAAATGGTAGAGGGCAAAGAGGTAATACTTGGGAAAGCGAGCCTTTTGCCAATGTCACAGCTAGCTTTCTCGTCGGTGGGCAAAATGATATAGCAGACCTCTCTAGACTAGTGAACGTTGCGGCTGTTGCAGTGGTAAATTGCCTTTCCAAAATAGGAGTAACCAATGTTGCTATAAAATGGCCAAATGATGTCTATGTAAACGAAAAGAAGATTGCAGGTGTGCTTATAGAAAATGTGGTTTCTCAAGGTATGGTTAAAAACTCTGTAGTTGGGATAGGGCTAAATGTAAATCAAGAAGACTTTGGTGAGCACGACGGCACATCCCTATTTTTGGAGACTAATGAGAAGCGAGAAGTAGCTTCTGTACTAAATTCATTGTATGATGAGTTTTATAGTTTAGTATCACAAGATTCGCCTTACGTCTTAGAGCAAGTGAACGCGGTGCTTTTTAAGAAAAATCAATCTGTAACCTTTGATGAAGCAGGACGTTTAGTAGAGTATAAAGTTCTCACTCTCCTTAAAAATGGGAATCTCCTAGCGGAAAATAGTGGAGAGTATAAGGAACTCGAGCATCACAAGTCAAAATGGATAAAATGAATTTATGTATAGATATAGGTAACACAAGTACAAAAGCTTCCCTGTTCAAGGATGGTAAGGAGCTCAGGTACATGAAACCATTCACTCTAGCTGATCTCTCTGAGATTAGGGAGAACGCAAATGTTAGAATTTTAGTTTCTCGTTCAGGTAGAGATGAGGAGATAGAGTCCAAATTGAAAACGAAGGATTTTTTAAGTCATCTGACCTCGATTCCTATTGATATAGATTATAAAACACCTGAGACATTGGGCCGCGACAGAATAGCGACTGGAGTGGGTGCTTATATGCTAGATGAGGATGCTACGTGGTTGATTATAGACTTAGGCACTTGCTTGACTATGGATTTGGTAGAAGATGGAGTCTTCAGAGGCGGGCTTATTTCTCCAGGAGTAGATATGCGATTGCGAGCTATGAATCACTTCACCGCTGGCCTACCATACGTAGATATGGACTATGATCAAAAGTTTCCAGGGAAGTCCACCAAAGAGTCGCTTCAAGTAGGCGTTTGTCAATCTATCGGTTATGAGATAAATGGTTACATACGTCAATTAAACTCGCAGTATGACAATCTCAAAATCGTTGATTGTAGTAGCCAAAATATCTTTTTTGATAAAGAGGTTAAAAATGAGATATTCGCACGCCCAAAATTAGTAGTAGAAGGACTCAATCATATTTTAGAATACAATGTTAAAAAGTAATAATTTTTGGACTTTACTTCTGCTGTTTGTTTCGGCGTCTGTTCTCGCACAGACTGGTACAAGTTCTCCATATAGTATCGCTGGGATAGGTGAGTTGAAGTTTGGAGGGTTTACGCAGCATATGGGGACAGGTGGAGCTTCAGTTTCCTTACTCAATAAGAATAATTTCACTCACGCGAATCCAGCATCATATGCTAATCTGCAGTTTACGGTGTTCGATGCAGGAGCTAGGATGAGTCTTGGTAGGTTGGCCAATTCTATAGAAGAAGCTAATACTCGTTCAGGAAATTTCAGTCATTTCGCTATGGCATTTCCATTCGAAACCAAGAGAAAAATGGCTGTGAGTTTTGGTACAAACCAAGTGTCAGATGTTGGGTATGAAATAAAAAATACAGTAAATACAGACACTCCTTCCTATTATAACTTATTCAGAGGTAGTGGTGGAATTAATCGAGTTTACCTTGGCTATGGTGTTGAGGTGAGAAAGAATTTAAACGTCGGATTGAATACCAACTTTAATTTTGGCTCTATTCAAGCGGCAAAAGCTCAAGTCTTTCCTCTTTCTGATAATAGTTTTAGTTTTAGTGATGAGACATACTTCTCATATAGAGGGTTTGATTTTGATCTAGGTGTTCAGTATTCTGTACAGGATTCTATGCAAAAAGCGAAAAG
>JBMYYN010000194.1:0-4660 GCA_049609445.1 Bacteroidia bacterium
AAAAGAATGGCGATACAACGATAGTTCGGAGTATAATATTTCGACTAGACCAGTAGGGCAAAACAACGAAATAGTTTTGGATGAATATCTGAAAGCAGATATCAACATAGCCAGCTATAGAGTCAATGCGTATATTCAAAACTCTCAACTATTGAATGAAAAAAACCATTTGAGAGCAACATATGGAATTCGTTCAAATTACTGGAGTTTTAACAACGAAAATGTAATAAGTCCAAGATTGCAGCTATCTATGGAGCCGCATAAAAAGTTCAATTCTGAACTAAAGAAGTCACTAAGGGACTCACTGATCAAAGACAATTTTGTTTACAAGACATCTACTCTTGATTCTTTGATGGATTCTATGGGAAGACGAGATTGGTTGTGGAGATTGGCTACTGGGTATTACTATCAACCTCCATTTTATAGGGAACTGAGAGGTATAGATGGAGTTATCAATCCAAATCTGCTCGCACAAAAATCTATACATTTTGTAGTAGGAGGAGACTTAAATTTCAAAGCATGGGGCAGGCCATTTAAGTTCACTACCGAAGCGTATTACAAGCACCTAGATAGAATGGTGCCATATGTGATAGACAATGTACGAATAAGGTACCTCGCAGAGAATAGTTCTCAAGGTTATGCCACAGGTATAGATGCAAGAGTCAATGGTGAGTTTATAGAAGGTGTCCAAAGTTGGTTTAATATGGGCATACTTCAAACTAAGGAGCGTCTGTACTATACGGATGATCAAGGAGAAGAACTGTTAAGTGATTGGCTTAGAAGGCCTACTGACCAAAGGGTGAATTTCTCTATTTTATTTCAGGATGAGCTACCAAGTAATCCTAGTTATAAAATGAATTTAGGTGTTGTATATGGAACCAAAATGCCGTTTTTCTTTGATGCAGAAAACAGACAGAATGAAGGTTTTAAAATACCTGCATACAGACGAGTTGACATAGGTTTTTCTAAAGTTCTAGTTGATGCTGATTCCGAAAGACGACCAAGATGGCTAAGAAATTCGGAGTCGCTATGGATGAGTTTGGAAGTGTTCAATCTACTGCAAGTGAACAACACTATCTCATATTTGCTCATCAAGGATTTTTCGAATACGGTATATGGTGTGCCTAATTACCTTACAGGTAGAAGGCTAAATTTGAGATTTATTCTGAAGGTATAGTCAAAGTGTTACAACTTGATTAATAGGTTATCTTAATTGATAGACATCATCTTCATACACCAGCTCACTAATCTTCGGGTCTTGTGTAGCATACTTGACCACGGTATGTCCACTAGGTAGACGAGTCAAAGTGGTCCAATCACCGTCTAGTCTACGAGCAAACGTTTGCCCATTTACGGTGTATTGAACAAGTACCTTGTCGTGCATTGTGTTTTTCATATCAATCCAAGCAGGAGTATATTCAAAATGGTTATTTAAGTGATAATATTTCCGAAAGCCATTGAGGCCATTTACAGAAAGTACAAATACGAAAAAGCTAAGTACAAACCATCGACCAATAAGTTTTTCATAATTGAATCTAATGGGCTTTTCCATAGACTTAACTAAGAAATAGGTGTAGGCTTCATTGGCACCTACAGCTATGGTAATCGTGAGTAGGACATACCCAAGCATAGCGTAGATGTAATCTAAGCTGCCGAAACTTATAAAATAATGAGAGTATACAATCTGTAAACTCCATAGTGTCAAAACTACAAATCCAATAATCCGTAGACTAAAAGGGAATAGTTCTATCCCTTTGAGGTACTTGTCTCTAATGGCAAGTTTTCTAGATTCTTCAAGCTTTTCCTTGCGTTCGCGTCTAGCTATGCTGTCCAGGTAAGATTTTTTTGGTTTGTTTCTTAGACGTTGAATTTCTATTAAGTAGGCTAATTTTAGTTCCTTGTCGTATTGTTCCTTAGACACTTCATTGTCTAATTGACCTTTTGCTTGATTTAGGTATTTGGTCATTTCTTCAGCGTTTGGATCACTGCTGACATCTGGATGATACGTCTTAATCTTGTTTTTATACGCAAGCTTGACCTCCTCTACAGAAGCGTAATTTTCTAATTCTAATATTTTATAGTAGTTGATCAATCTTTATTAGCAATACTGAACTTACTTTTGGCACTCCTATTGCTTTCTCATTAGTAGACTAGCAAAATTAAAAAACGAAATTAGACGTTATACTATTTTATGAGAAGCTTATTTATTTTAATCGCAATTGTCTTCTGCCTGACGGGTTCAGCACAGAAGGTAGCGGAGCATTCTCATAATTTTGGTAAAGTTAAGTTGTGGAACAATCCGATTTTCGAAACTACTTTCACGAATACCTCTAATGAAACGTTGCTTTTTTTACCCTTGAGGTCAGAAAGAGATCTTCAGGTGAGATATGGAAAGAGTAGTCTGAAGCCGGGTGAGTCTACAAGTATTCAAGTGCAATATTTTACAGAGGAGTTTGGTAAATTCAATAGGACGGTAGATGTATTTGTAAGTATACAAGATGAACCTATATCTCTGTCCGTAAGGGGAACTATTAAGTCATTTCACCCTGAAGCCTTAACGGTATGCCCAAGTATAGAAAATCGCGGTACAGTAACAACTCCAGGATTTGTTCACACTATTAAGGTGGTAGATCTAGAAACGAATGAAGTGCTTACAGATTATGATTTGGAAATTTTGACACCTTTGAGCAAGGAAAATATAGAAGTGAATGAACCTTCGGTTAATCTCAAACGAGATAAGCCACAGTTCTATTATTTCACTGTAGACAAGGAAGGATATGAGATTGCCAAAGAGCAGCTTTATGTTCAGAGAAATACGAAGGAGACTACATTTTATCTTAAAAAGGAAGTCATTGATTTGGTTGAGAACCAAGATACATTTGATTTTAATGAAATAGAGAACGAGGAGGATATACCAGTGGCATCAGCAACTGGCCTTGAGGATACGCTCGATAAAAATGAATTGATTGATGATCAAGATGAAATGGAAGAGGTTATAGATACCTCAGATTTTTCAGAAGATGGAAAATTGAATTCTTCAAAATATGCATACAATAATCTAGTGTTTTTGATCGACGTCTCTACAAGTATGAGAAATGAGGATAAGCTCCCTTTACTCAAATATAGTATGCTGCAGATGATAGAAGTTTTGCGACCAGAAGATGTAGTAAGTATAATCACTTATTCCACTGAAGCTGTAGTATTAGTAGACAAGGTGTCTGGGATAGAAAAAGAATATCTAGCTCAAAAAATCTCATCTCTAGAAGCAAAGGGACACTCCTATGGCAAGGAAGCTGTAAATGTGGCATATGATAAAGCCAAAGAACACTTAATATCAGATGGAAACAATGAGATAATATTAGCCAGTGATGGTATATTTAACTCAAAGAACTTCAGTGAGAAAAAAATGTATAGAAAAGCCCTGATGCAGTATGCCGCTTACGATGTTCGTTTGTCTACCATTGGTTTTGGTCATACGAGCAGAGCGTTGAGGTTTCTAGAGACTCTTGCAAGAAAAGGGAATGGAAGCTATATCGTAATCAAAACTGAAGAAGAAGCAAATTCAACTTTGATTCAAAATATGATGTCACATTCTCTGAAATAATACACAAATGGTTTCTAACAAATAGTTAGCATTCGTGGATAGAATGCCTTGAGCTTATTACATTTGGCACAAATGGCAAAATATACAGAATCAATGTTGCGTGACGGGTCTTTAGATGGCAAAGTTATTTGGGTGACCGGAGGAGGTACTGGCTTAGGTAAATCTATGGTAAAGTATTTCGTAGAGTTAGGAGCTAAAGTGGCTATATCTGGGAGAAGAGAAGCTAAACTTATAGAAGCTCAAGAGGAGATTTCCAAAGACAACGTCTTTCCTGTAGTATGCGATGTAAGAGAAAGTGGGGAAGTTGATTCTGCTGTTTCTCAGATTGTGGAGCACTTTGGTACGTTAAATGGTTTAGTGAACAATGCTGCAGGAAATTTCATCAGTCCTACAGAAAGATTAAGTCATAGAGCCTTTGATATCATCATAGACATCGTATTAAAAGGAAGTAAAAATTGTACGTTAAGTTGTGGAAAATATTGGATAGAAAACAAGATCCACGGGAACGTACTTAACATAGTAACAACCTATTCATGGACTGGGAGTGGATATGTGGTTCCTAGTGCCACAGCAAAAGCCGGAGTCTTAGCTATGACGAGAAGTCTAGCAGTAGAATGGGCTAAATACGGTCAACGTCATAATGCGATTGCACCGGGTCCATTTCCAACCAAAGGAGCTTGGGATAGATTATTTCCAAAGGAGATGTCTGAGAAGGTAAATTTAGAAAACAGAGTTCCTCTACGTAGAGTCGGTGAACATCAGGAGTTAGCAAATCTAGCGGCATACCTCATGTCTGACTTTGCATCATATGTGAATGGAGAAGTAGTTACGATAGATGGAGGAGAGTGGCTGCAAGGGGCTGGTCAGTTTAACCAGATGGAAGCAATTACTCAGCAAGAGTGGGACTTTCTTGAAAAGATTGTTAGAGCTAATCAAAAAAAGTCATAAATCTGTCAACAACAGATTCTGTGCACGTGTTAGTAGCTTGTTAATTCCAGTTTTGTGCGGCGTCTTAGACACCTTCATTGGTCCTTGCTATGATGATGATGATGATGA
>JBMYYN010000195.1:0-4615 GCA_049609445.1 Bacteroidia bacterium
GTACATCTAGAGCTCCGATTGTGTCAAGGCCAAGTTCCTTTTGAAGAGTGACTCCTGGTCCTGGAAAATAGTAGTCCGGGCTGAGCGTTGCAAAAATTATAAAGTCTATATCGTGTTTGTCTATATCTGCATCTTTTATGGCATTTTTAGATGCTTCTAGAGCCATAGATGAAGTGCTTTCATCATTGTTTATCCATCTACGTTCTTTTATTCCAGTACGTTCTGTTATCCATTCATCATTGGTATCCATGATTTTGGATAGATCATCATTCGTCACTACGTTTTCAGGAACATAGAATCCCATACCTTTTATAATAGCACTGTTCATAGGTGCAAGGTAATAAGAAAAATAAAGAAAAGTCTATAAATAGAAACGAAAGGATTACTTCAGTTTTCTAGCTACTTCTACTTCACGGAAACCTTCGATAAGGTCAAATTCTTGGATGTCATTGTAGTTTCTAATCTGCATACCACATTCGTATCCTTTAGCCACTTCTTTCACGTCATCTTTGAATCGTTTCAGAGCTTCTAATTCACCGGTATAGATAACTACACCTTCTCTTATGAGGCGAATTTTATTATCTCGGTACATTTTACCTTCCGTCTGCATACAACCTGCAACAGTTCCCACCTTAGTAATTTTGAATATTTCACGTACTTCTGCAGTACCTGTAACCTCTTCTACTAGATCTGGAGCAAGCATACCTTCCATCGCCGCTTTGATTTCTTCGATAGCTTGATAGATGATACTGTATTGTTTGATCTCTACACCTTCGGATTCAGCAAGCTTTCTTGCCGTTGGCATAGGTCTCACTTGGAATCCTATAATAATTGCATCGGAAGCTTTTGCCAAAAGGACATCATTGTCAGTAACTGGCCCTACAGATTTTTGTATAATCTTAACTTCTATTTCTTCAGTAGAAAGTCTTAGCAATGAATCTGATAATGCTTCGCTACTACCGTCCACATCCGCTTTGATGATAAGTTTCAACTCTTGGAAGTTACCAATAGCAAGTCGTTTTCCGATTGTATCAAGCGTAAGCATAGACGTAGTTCTAATCGACTGCTCTCTTTGCAGTTGCTCACGTTTGTTAGCAATGTCTTTTGCTGTAGACTCGTCTGACATGACTTGGAAAGTTTCACCTGCAGCTGGTGCAGCTGAGAATCCAAGTATTGATACCGGAGAAGCTGGTCCTGCTTCTTTCATTGCTTTACCACGCTCATTGAACATAGCTTTTACTCTAGCAAAGTGTTGTCCAGCTACAAGAGCATCTCCAATACGAAGTGTTCCTTCACCGACAAGCATAGAAGCTACTACACCTCTACCTTTTTCTATTTTGGCCTCTAGTACAGCACCTTTAGCATTTTTATCTGGATTTGCTTTTAATTCAAGCAATTCAGCTTCTAGACTTACTTTTTCAAGAAGCTCTTCTATGTTAGTTCCTTTTTTAGCCGAAATCTCTTGAGCTTGGAACTTACCTCCCCACTCCTCTACTAGGATATTCATAGCAGAAAGAGATTCTCTAACTCTATCAGGGTTAGCACCTTCTTTATCTATCTTATTGATAGCAAATACGATAGGTACATCTGCAGCTTGAGCGTGACTTATAGCCTCTTTGGTCTGTGGCATAACCACATCATCAGCGGCTATCACGATGATAGCGATATCAGTCACTTGAGCACCCCTTGCACGCATAGCGGTAAACGCCTCGTGACCTGGAGTATCAATGAAAGTCATTTTTTCACCGTTCGCTAGTTGTACTTCATAGGAGGCAACGTGTTGTGTGATTCCACCGGCCTCACCTGCTATCACGTTTGCGTTTCGTATATAATCAAGCAAAGAAGTCTTACCATGGTCTACGTGACCCATTACCGTAACGATAGGATGACGAGGTTTTAGATCTTCTGGTTTGTCCTCTTCCTCTTCAATGTCTATTGTTTCATCTGCATCTACGAAATTGACTTCATAATCAAATTCCTCAGCAACGATTTGGATAGTTTCAGCATCTAGACGCTGATTTATCGAAACCATAAGACCTAGTGAGAAACAAGCACCAATAATGTCATTAACACTTACATCCATCATATTGGCAAGATCGTTTGCAGTTACAAATTCAGTAACGTCAAGTATCTTACTTTCTACAATGTCTTGTAATTGTTTCTCTTCCCACTTTTTCTTATGCTCTTGTCTTCTAAACTTACGAGCTTTCTTTCTAACCTTACCGCCATGTACTGGAGCTTGTTTTCCAGAAGACATGCTAGCAAGTGTTTTCTTGATTTTATCTTGAATTTCTTTTTCAGAAACTTCAGTCTTTTCACCACGTCCACCAGTTCTACCTTTGTTACGTTCGTTACGTAATTTCTCAGCAGTGACTTTTTCTCCTCGGATACGCTTACGCTTAGGTTTATCCTCTCGAGTTCTAGTTTTCTTAACCGGTTTTACGATTTCTACTTTTCCTAGAACCTTCGTTCCTTCAAGTTTTTTGTATTCGGTGGTTATCTCCTCTTTAGGTTCTTCTACTTCTTCTTTTTTAGCAGCAGGCTGCTTCTTAGGTTCAGCAGGACTCTCCTTTTTAGCTTTTGGAGCTTCCTCTTTCTTCTTAGGAGTCTCTTTTGCTTTTTTGTCTTTTGGAGATTTTTTAGGAGCTATATCTATAGTGCCTAGAACCTTTAGATTGCCAGCCTTTACATCTTCAGCATTTTCTACAGGTTTTATTTCTACATTTTTAGGTTTAGTCTCCTCCTCCTTAGTCTCTTCTTTGACCTCAGCTACTGGTTCTGGAGCTTCCTCTTTATTAGGGGCTTCTTTTTCCTCTGGAACTGGGGTAGTGACTTCTTCTTTAGCCTTTGGCTTACTTGAATTATCTTTTACGAATATGGTAGGTTCAGGGGCAAATTCAGGCTCAATAACTGGTGCCTTTTTAGTCTCTTTAATCTCCTGAGTTTTTACATCCCTACGAATGTTTATCTCAAGCTGTTGTGACTCCTCCTTAGCTTGTTTATCTTTTTGATAAAAGCTTAGCAGCTCCTGATACATAGCACCATCAAGTTTAGCAGTAATCTTAGATTCTACTTCAAAACCTTTTTCTGTCAAGTGCTCAACGATCGTTTTCCAACTCACGTTAAATTCAGTTGCAACCTTATTTATTCTATATGTCTTTTTCTTTTCAGCCATCTATTGCTTACGCAGCGTTCGAAAATAATACTTTAAGTTATTAAACTCATATTATTCAAATTCTGCTTCTAGTATTTTCTTAATTTCTTCTATCGTCTCCTCTTCTAGCTCAGTTCTAGCTATCAAATCTGCATTAGACATTTCCAATACATTTTTAGCCGTATCTAGACCAATATTTTTCAATTCGTCTAGTATCCAAGTGTCGATTTCATCTGCAAACTCATTCAAGTCTACATCCATATCTTCATCATCATTGTTTTCTCTATAAACATCAATGCTGTAGCCAACTAATTTACCTGCTAGTTTGATGTTGTGACCACCTTTTCCGATGGCAAGAGAAACCTGATCTGCTGGTAAAAACACATCAGCCTTTCCTTCTTCACTGTTTAAGTTAATTGAAGAAACTTTAGCCGGACTCAAACTACGTTGGATCAACAATTGGATGTTTGATGTAAAGTTGATTACGTCAATATTTTCATTCTTCAGTTCTCTAACGATTCCGTGGATTCTAGAACCTTTCATACCTACACAAGCACCTACAGGGTCGATACGGTCATCATAGCTTTCTACAGCTACTTTTGCTCTTTCTCCTGGCTCTCTTACTATGTTTTTAACAGTAATAAGTCCGTCAAGTATCTCAGGCACTTCAAGTTCGAATAATCTTTCTAAGAATTCAGGAGCTGTTCTAGAAAGGATAACTTTTGGATTTGAGTTATACATTTCCACACGTAGAACTACAGCTCTAACTGAATCACCTTTCTTGAAAAAGTCTCTTGGGATCATTTCGCGTTTTGGAAGAATAAGCTCATTGCCTTCATCATCCAAAATCATGATTTCATTTTTCCATATCTGGTAAACTTCACCTACAACAATTTCTCCAACTCGGTCTTTATATTTCTTGTAGAACTCATCTTTCTCAAGTTCAAGTACTTTGGAAAGTAGAGTCTGACGTGCAGTTAGGATAGTACGTCTACCAAATGACGCCATATCTATTTCCTCGATTGCTTCTTCTCCGATTTCGTAATCTTCCTCAAGCAAACGAGCATCTTCGATGGAGATTTCTTTGTTGTGATCTTCTACCTCACCCATGTCTACAATCTCACGGTTTCGGTATATTTCTAAATCACCATTGTCAGTGTTTACGATCACATCAAAATTTTCATCTGACCCATATTTTCTACTAATCATGGTTCTAAATACGTCCTCAAGGACACGCATCATTGTAGCACGATCAATGTTTTTAAATTCTTTGAATTCTGAAAAAGATTCTACTAGTTGTAAGCTCATTTTTTTCTAGGTTTAAAGGATATTTTTACAATACTTGTTTTTATGTCTTCGAACAATACTTCTTGTTCTTCTTTTTTATGTTTTGAAACAGCTACTTTTAGTACAATCCCTGCAGATTTCACTTCAATAAGTTCACCTTCTACAGTGCTTGCG
>JBMYYN010000196.1:0-4613 GCA_049609445.1 Bacteroidia bacterium
GTCCAACTTGCGTTGGACAGAAAAATCGTCTCGCTTAAGCGGGACGATTTTCTTTTTTTAAAACGAGATGGTCTTTTTATCCCTTATAAAGTAACTGCACTGAAAGGCAAGGCAGAAGACCCCGTTATAAAACTCGAGTTTATTGATACATATGAGGATGCTCAGGACATAGGAGGTGTAGAGGTATATACAGATTTAGAAGTACTACCTGAAGAGTCCGAGCTCTCGTTCATAGGTTTTGAACTTATAGATAAACACATAGGGTCAATAGGCATTATAGAAGATGTACAGGAGTTGCCACAGCAGCTAATGTTACTTGTTCCTTACAACGGTGAAATAAAGTATGTACCACTTGCCGAAGACTTCATAAATTATATTTCTGCAGAAGACAAAGAGATATGGGTGACATTGCCTGAAGGATTACTAGAGATATGAAATACAGAATAGATATCATATCCGTACAGCCGAAGCTGATGGAGAGCCCGCTAAATCATAGTATAGTTCAGCGTTCCAAGGATAAAGGAATCGTGGAGATCGTACTACATGATCTAAAAGACTACGGCCTAGGAAAATATAGACAAGTAGATGATACTGTCTATGGTGGGGGAGCAGGTATGGTGATTAGATGTGAGCCTGTTTTCGATTGTATCGAAAAATTGAAGGCAGAGCGTGAGTATGACGAGGTCATCTATATGTGTCCAGATGGAGATGTTTATAATCAATCTACTGCCAATCAACTATCTCTCAAAAAAAACATTATCATTCTTTGTGGTCATTACAAAGGAATAGACCAGAGAATACGTGATGAGATAATCACGAAAGAAATTAGTATAGGAGACTACGTACTTAGTGGCGGAGAATTAGCTGCGGTTGTAGTTGCAGATTCTATATGTAGGCTTATCCCTGGAGTGATATCAGATGAAGAGAGTGCACTTACAGATTCGTTTCAAGACGGACTCCTTGCACCGCCAGTATATACACGTCCTGCGGATTTTAGAGGATTGAAGGTTCCTGAAGTACTACAGAGTGGCCATTTTGCTAAAATAGAGGAATGGCGAGAGGCACAAGCTCTTAAAATTACTGAAGATCGGAGACCTGATTTACTAGATTAAGTCATGTTGACATATAAGTGTTACTTTTGGGTAACGTAGATGATAAGAGTTGTACTTATAGATGATCATAAGCTAGTCCTAGATGGACTACATGCTTTGATTGGTTCTGTGCCAGATATCACAGTGGTTAATACGTTTCAGAATCCAAAAGAAGCATTGTCGTATTTAGATAAAAATTCCACGGATGTTGTGTTTACGGATTTAGATATGCCCGAGATGAATGGTGAAGGAGTTTTGCAATATTGTAAATCCAAATTTCCATCTACTAAAATAATAGTGCTAAGTATGCATCATGAAAAGACTGTGATTAAACATTTAATCGGTTTAGGTGCGGATGGATACTTAACCAAGAGTGCTGGTAAAGAGGAGATTATTCAGGCTATCAAGACAGTTGAGTCTGGTTCAAAGTACTTTGCAGATAATGTTATGCAATCACTGATAATAGAAGAGAATACGGTTGCAGTAAGTGATGAGACTCTAGATCAACTGACAGAAAGGGAGAAAGAAATAATTGTGCTCATAGCAAACGGACTCTCTAGTAAAGAAATAGGAGAGGAGTTATTCATCAGTCCTCGAACTGCAGAAACGCATAGAAATAACATACTAAAAAAGCTAGATATTCAAGGAATAGCAGGTATCGTTCGATTTGCATTTCATCATAAACTCATACAATAACCCTTTTCTAAGTAGATTTACGTAGAGATTTACATTCTTGTACGTATAGTTTGAGGTTTGGTCTGTGGCAACCTTTGTATTAACAAAATTTTAATACAATGAGACGACTTTACAACCTTCTATCTTTCTTACTAGTATTTACAGTGGCCTTTGGTCAAACTTGGACCAAACTTAATTTACCAAAAACCGACCAATCTTTCTCAGACATCAAACTAGGGCAAGATGGCGACCTATACCTGCTTACGGCAATGGGACTATACTCTAGCTCAGATGACGGCGACTCGTGGTCTGTCTATGATGCAGGTGCACGCAATTCCGATGACAAGGTCGCAGATGAGCTAATGACCATCACAAAAGATGGACTGGTATTTATCGATAAAGCATTAACCATCAATCAAACAGATGGAAGCACATTGAAACAAACCGAGTATTATACTTTAGGTGGATATCAGCGTTCTGCTCAAATGATTTCACTAAGCACAGGCGAAATCATCATGGCACATAGAGACAATTGGGGCCCAAAAGATGTAACCTATAAAATATCCTCCGATGGCGGAGTAACTTGGATGGACAAAAAGGCCTCTTCAAGCTTTGCTTTAAAGAATTTCAAACACCCTATATTTTTTGTAAATGACAATGATGACGTGTACTACGTTGGAGCTGACTACAGTTTATATAGATCTACGGATAAGGGTGAGTCCTATACTTCGTCTGGAACTGTTGCTGAGTGGGATGAAAAGCTTAGTACTCTAGATAAGAAAACTGGAACTTTTTATATAGCATTTAGGATGGGTCTCAATTGGAAATTAAAAAAATCGAGTGATCACGGTGCAACCTTCACCGACATACCATTGCCTTCCAATGAGGGGATTACTTCTATTCTAGCTAATGATAATAAAATCGTACTGAGTACTAACTACAATGTTCGCTACTCTAATGATGGAGGAGCAACTTGGACAGATAAATCAAGTATGTTTATCCCTTCAAACTTCCCAGAGAAGTTCATATACAATGGTAGTGGAGAGTTAATGGCGATGAATGCAAACCGAAGTGGTGTAGTACTGATAGATTTTAGCACCAATACGGTCACACCAAAAGTTTCTGGTATCACTCAAGGTTCTGCAAACTCCCATCACTACAATGGAACTAGGCTGGCCGCTTCGTTTTCTGGGTATGCGTACTACTCAGATGATGAAGGAGATACTTGGACGCCGTTAAAAGGAGAAGGAGCGTATTGCGGAGGAGTTTGGGTAGCCAGCGACAATACCGTGTACACAGCAAGTTCGAAAAGTGGAACTTGGAATGGAGTGTATGTGCAAGATGCAAATGACTCTATGATAGCAGTGACGGCTGATGTAGAATCGGTTTGGAATATGAGTAAAGAGAATACAATGTTTGAGGATGAAAATGGTAACATCTACTGTGTAAGCAATACACATGGAGTGTATAAATCTTCGGATGGCAAGAGTTTTACTAAACAGTCTGGAGCTCCGTTCAATAGCATAAATTCTCAAATAGTGTGGTACGATAAGGGGAGTAAACGAATGTTTGGTTACGTAGAAGGCGGCGGAGGTCATTACTATTCGGATGACTACGGGGTTACCTGGACAGATGGTTCAAGTATTACAACAGAGGGATTTCCTCAACACACATTCATAAAAGGAAACAGTAAAATGTGGGCCTATTTATGGTCAACAAAAGTAGCTAACAATGGTTTTTATAGTTCATCTGATGCGACTAACTGGAATGGTCCTACAGCGACCACAGAGAATTTTGACAACCGATATGATCAGTTTGTTAAAGGAAATGATGATGCTCAGTTTTTTAGAGCTTCTACAAAAGGATTTGTTCAAGTGTCAAACGATACAGGTAAGACATGGACGCAATACGAAAGTGGCCTTGATAGTTTTGATGTTCTAGACAGGGTAACAGAAACTTCAAACATTGTTCCGGTAGTGAGGATGACTGCAAGTGGTGGGAACCTAATCTTAGCAACGAGGGGTTCACTATACATGGCAAATTTGGATGGAGGAACTACCAATTCAGTTTCCAAAGCTTACAATGCTGAGCTCACGGCATATCCTAATCCTGCTCACAACAAAATACATCTAAAAACTCAAGATAAAGTTATTTCTTTATCCATATTGGATTTATATGGCAAGGAAATCCTGTCAGATAAAAGTGGGAGCAAAGCCCTAAATGTGGCTCACGTTGTAAATGGAGTCTATGTCCTTAAAGTAACCACGGATAAGGGAGAGCATTCATCAAGGGTTATTATTAATCACTAAAACCTAAATGAAAATTAAAATGAAAAATTTAATAAACTATAAAACAATTATCTACTGTATGGTACTTATCGGACTTGCATTCTCAGGATGTAAAGAGGACGATAAACCAGAGCCAGATCCAGTAGATACTACATCTCAAGATACGACGGTTTCGTGCAATGCTTTTGCAAAGACCATTGAAGAAAACCCTGCATCAAATATGATACTTGGGACCTTAGACGGAAGCAGCAATAAAGGATCTGTAACATTCAGCTTACTTACAGAAGTGCCTACAGGTGCGTTCACAGTGGATGCAACATCTGGAGAGCTAAGTGTAGCAGATAATAGCCTCTTCACTATAGCTACTAATCCTACTCTCACAGGAACGTTTGCTGTTCAAAACGGTAGTGAGACTACTAACTGTACGATTACTATTACGTTAAAAGACACGGTAAGTAGCGACTTACCAGATTGTGGAGAGGATCCTGAGTATAGTAAAGTATATGACGGTGCTGTTCAATTGAAATCGCAAGAAGATATAGATTCTTTTACCTCAAGT
>JBMYYN010000197.1:0-4592 GCA_049609445.1 Bacteroidia bacterium
TACTCCATCACCATTGGGGGTAAACACATTGTACAGTTTTAACTCTTTGAAGTACTCCGCCGTAAGCTCATGGCATGCTGTGTCGGTACAGCCCTCTTTATTTTCAACGATAAGACAAACATTATATGTCCCGCTATCTTTACTGTATTTATGTACAGGATTAGGAATATTTGATGTGTTTCTATCCCCGCTTTTTGGGTGGTCAAAATTCCAGTTGTACGAAATCGCATTTATCGAAGAATCTGTAAACACAAACTCACTACACATTCCTTGTTTTACAAAACTATAATGGGCTTCGACGTTTGATACATCGATAGTATTGGAAAAGGAGTCAAAACACTCTCTCTGGTATGGACCTTCAGGGACATATGTCGGCTTGTATAAAATATCAAAAGTGCCTGGCTCATTGAAAACATAGATTAAATCCTCTTTGTTAGAAGTGTCGTGATCACCTATAGTCCAATTAAAATCCGTATAGATAGTGTCTGAGCGGTTTACAAACTTCACAGGACTCCCTACACATGCAGGCTCTTCAAAATCAAATCGTGTCTCAGGAATAGGAAGCACTACAACTCTTCTTACAGTATCGCTACTTGCTGTATCTGGGAAGGCAGCTGAGCACGTATACGTATTATTTGAGTTTACATTATAGAAACTATCACTTCCTTCTAGGCGTATGTAGTATATCCCCGGCTTGTCATATGTGAAGCTAAAAGTAGTATCAGAACTAGAAGATATCGTGGTATTTTGAGGATCCCCTAGATACCAATTGTAGGAGGAAACATTTGTGCTGGTAGACTTAAACTCTACCGTATGAGGCATACATCCTACCGTATCAGTCAGAATCTCAAAATATGGCTCAGGTCCTTTTAAGTATATCGGTATTTTAGCTGTGTCTACACATCCTGCATCAGTCTCTATCGCTAATGTGATCGTAAAGCCTCCATTTCTGGTGTAATAGTGAAACGGATTTTGCAAATAACTCTCTTTCGTATTATCTCCAAAATCCCAATAGTATTCTTTTATAAAGTCACTAGAATTTCCAAAGGTAAAATACGATGAATCGAAAAACTGAATGATCTGATCACACAAATAGTCTTCACTGTTATCTTCTATTGCGGCAACAATGCTTCCTACTTCAATGGCGTTGTACGCCGTATCTACACAACCCTTCCTATCCACAGTAGCCATTTTTATAATATATCTACCAATACTTGGATAACTATGTATCGGCAATGGACCACTTTTTACAAATCCATGTCCGTCCCCAAAATCCCACGACATACTCTCAATACTGCCAGCTCTTCTCCAATAAGCAGCAGTATCACCATAGTACCGCACAGTATCTTCAAATACTACAGGCTTATTTATACAGACCAAGGGAACATTCCAAAAATAGTTTTCAAATCCCAAAGTCTCTTTATTTTCAATCTTGCTGTAACAACCAAATGAATCTTCTACTATAGCTTTTATCACTATTCCTCCCTCCTCTTTATAAGTAAATGAAACACTATCGACTTCTCCGTTTATAACGGTGTCTGTAGTGTATGGGTCCATGTCAAACCATTTGTATTTAAAATATTCGAGTTTACCACCTTCAGTACCGTAGTAGACCAATCTTTTTTCAATAGGTAAACAGTTGGTATCGGTACGTACTAATATATCTGGTTTGGGTTCCGGATGTAGCTGAAACCAGTGGTGAAACCATGTCGTGTCTCGACAAATATTTCCGGGTTCAATGGTATAATCTGCTGTATCCGGTGAATGATACACCTTTTCTGAGCCCAATTCAGATGCAATCCCTACCGTCACCCAGCCATTGGTATCTGCCGTGGTATAATAGACAACTCCTCCTTGAAGTGGATGAAACAAGTTTGGGTTTGCTAAAGAGTCGTGACATATTGTAAACTTACCATCACACACATTGTTTGTAAAAGCTACTGCGTAATCTCCTTTAAAACCGATACAAGGTTTATCTGCATAATATTTGTGTTTTATATACAAAGGATCAATCACACTTATAGTATCTTCATACTCACTAGTACAGCCTGATACTGGATCTGTAACATTTAGTTTTATCATGTAGCATCCAGTATCTCTGTACATGTGCCGCGAATGCTTCTCATCATCCATGTTACAATTTGTTCTCCAACCCAGACAGTTAGTTGAAAGATGATCTTGAAAATCCCAACTATAAATTGGCTTTGCTTCAGGATGCTTCTTTGTGGTATTAAAAGTGTATACCGTATCAAGCTCAGGACATTGTCGCTCATTAAGCGGAATAAAATCTGCGTCTACTCCTTCAGACTTTAGTCTAAAAAAATCACCATACCTCGTGCAATTCCCCACTCTTATTCTTAGTCTTAGCAGGTAATCTCCTGGGCAGCTTACAGAAATAGGCTGAACAATACCGAATCCAGAGTTGTACAAGAAAACCGTGTCCATATCATAAATCTGCCAAGTGTAATCCGCTCCACTAATAAGAGGGTGAGAAGCCCTAAATGTTTCTGGAAAACACTTCACTGAGTCATAAAGTGTCACGTTGACAACAAACTCATAAATATTGATACTAAATACCCTCGAATAAGTAGAAACACATCCATTTTTTAACGTAATTCTTAATGTTGCTCTATACGCACCAGACTTTGTATATTTATGACATACACTGTTCCAGTTGCTACTTACAACCGTACCATCACCAAAGTCCCATTCAAAACTCTGAATATCACCACGCTGCTGAGATGAATCATTGTAGAAACATACTTCTTGATCATCACAAGTTGCTCCGCTTCTTTTGTATTGAAAATGAGGTTTGTAGTCATCTAGAATCGTTATATCTGTTCGCCACTTATCTTCACACCCTTTGTCATTTTTCACTTCCGCTATTATGGTATAAGGAACAGAACTAGGTTTAGGGTATGAGGAATAGCAGGTTACTTTATTTGAGTTAGGAAAACTTGAAACTGTCTGAGCACCATCTCCCCATAGAATAAGCCGAGTATCATACCCATTTGTAGTACTACCCATTGTGCTATTATCTGTGATACACACATCTTGACTATAAAAACAAAAGCTAGAATTTTCGACCTTAAAATCGGCCTTAGGTAAATCGTGCACAACAATACTCTTAGTCGCCACTTTAGATCCTCCTCCACTAAAATTTACTGTAAGTGTGATGGTATGTGGCCCCACTGAGCTATATGTATGCGATGGGTTCTTTTGAGTAGAAGACGATGCATCTCCAAAATCCCAAGCAAATGAAGTCGCTGATCCAGAAACGGTAGCTTGGAACGCTATCAATTCATTTAGACAAACCTCATCTTTGGAGGATATAGCTGCCGTTTGTGCAAAGCAAGTACCAATAAAAAAAACAAGTAGAGTCGCAAGGTTAATTCTGTACATCATAGTAATATGATAGTTCCGAATGTACCTAAAAGAATCTGCTCTATCTATAAGAGAGTGAGATTATTACAAAAACTTGAAATTTCTCCCAAGGTATTTTGCAGTATGATCAAGTTCTTCTTCGATTCTAAGTAGTTGATTATACTTAGCCATTCTATCACTTCTACTTGCCGAACCCGTTTTAATAAGTCCACTATTCATAGCTACTGCCAAGTCTGCGATAGTCGCATCCTCTGTCTCACCACTTCTGTGAGAAATGATATTTGTATAGCTATTTTGAGTAGCCAAATTGATAGAATCAATAGTCTCAGTAAGCGTACCTATTTGATTTACTTTTACAAGAATACTGTTTGCT
This sequence comes from Bacteroidia bacterium, assembly GCA_049609445.1. Taxonomy (GTDB): domain Bacteria; phylum Bacteroidota; class Bacteroidia; order NS11-12g; family UBA9320; genus UBA9320. The sequence continues at coordinate 3,758 of JBMYYN010000197.1, forward strand.
ATACCTTCATCTATGCCTCTCTGAAGTCTCTTAACATTCGTTACAAATAAATCGTCACCTACCAACTGCACTTTATCACCTATCTGCTCTGTAAGATACTTCCAACCACTCCAATCATCTTCATCTAGACCATCCTCTATACTCAATATCGGGTACTTTTCAGTCCAATTCTTCCAGTAGTCTGCCATCTCTTCACTGCTCAATTGTCTTCCGTCAGACTTTGAGAAAGTATATAGACCAGTCTCCTTATTATAAAACTCAGAAGTTGCAGCATCCATACCTATATAAATATCCTCTCCTGGTTTATAACCAGCTGATTCTATCGCTTGAAGAACTGTCTCTATTGCTTCTTCGTTGCTTTTGATGTTTGGAGCGAAACCTCCTTCATCTCCCACATTGGTACTGTATCCTTTCTTGCTTAGCACTTTTTTTAAGTGATGAAAAGTTTCAACACCCATTTTTAATGCTTCTGAGAACGTATCAGCACCCGTAGGCATAATCATAAACTCTTGAAAGTCGATAGAATTATCTGCGTGACTTCCTCCATTGATGATATTCATCATTGGGATAGGAAGTGTGCAAGCATTGACGCCTCCTAAATATCTATACAATGGTTGACCACTTTCTTCAGCTGCGGCATGGGCACAAGCTAAACTTACAGCCAACATGGCATTAGCACCAAGTTCAGACTTATTCTCAGTACCGTCCATCATGATCATCTTACGATCGATATGCACTTGTTCGAAAACGTCCTCTCCTACAATCTCATCAGCTATCGTTGTATTGACATTAGACACAGCTTTTATCACGCTTTTTCCCAGAAAATTAGAGTCGT
>JBMYYN010000198.1:0-4587 GCA_049609445.1 Bacteroidia bacterium
TTCTGGCGACATCTTTTTAAATTTATCCCAATGGTGTACAAGTGTACTATAGTTATGAAGCCGTTGTATCAGAAATATACACTTGAAGAATTACGGTCATTTTTACTTAGTAAAGTTTCTCAAATGGAGCAAGATTCAATTACGTTCGATTGGATCGCACAAATTGAAAACGCTCAGAACCATGAAGAGTTAATAGTCGGCGATATTGGGTCAAATTGAATCAAGAATTCTGCTACCTAGGTCACATTCGAATTTCATTACTAAAACTACCTTTGTCTTGCAAAAAAAGTGAGACAATTCATTGCTATTATAAGCGTCCTTACAATATTCTCTACTCTCCTATTGAAGGTAGGACTAATTGCGAATTACGCAATACAATACGACCGATACAATGAACTCTGTGAGAATAAGAACAAGCCTGAGCTTGAATGTCACGGAAGCTGCAAGCTTGGTCAAGAAATGAATATCTTGCAGTCCCCACAAAACATTCCAGTCCTTAATAATCTTACTTCTTATTTTATCCCAATGTTTTTCGAAAAACTGGAGATAGGAATGACCAATAGACTTGAAGGCAGACTTCTTTCCCTTTATGATTTCGCTCTACCAAAATGTTGTAGCAGCGATACCATTGACCATCCTCCACAAGCAGGTTAAGTATCCACAATAACTTCTAAACAAAACTCTAAAAATAAAAAAAACAAGGGGAGACGAATGTCCATCCCACAAAACTTATAATTATAAAAAATCAATGAAAAAATTAAACATATTTACACTATTACTCATACTATTCGCTGCTTCATTCACAGGATGCAAGGACGACGAAGAAACACCAGCAGCTACACCGGAAACAGGTCAGTTTAACATAAACTTCAACCATGTATGGGGAATGAACAACCTACCATTTCAGATGAATAAGATGATCAAACACCCTATGACTGGTGATAGCTTGGAATTCACCACATACAAGTACTACATATCAAACATCAAGCTCAAAGATGCCAACGGAGATTGGTGGAGTGAAGATGAAAGCTACCACTTGGTGGACTTGAGCTTAGCAGATGGAAACATCCTAAACATACAAAATGTGCCTGCCGGCGAATATTCTGCAATCCAATATACACATGGTGTAGACAGTGTCAGAAATTTCTCTGGAGCACAAGAAGGAGCGTTATCTATTCTTAATCAAATGTTCTGGAGTTGGAACACGGGCTACATTATGGTCAAGGCAGAAGGGAATAGCCCACAATCAAAAATGGGTCATTTCAAATATCATCTTGGAGGATACGAAGGTGAGAACAACATCGTAACCAATAAAATGAATGAATTTGGCAGCTCAACTTTACATATTTCGGATGATGACACGCACACCGTAAACATGTCTGTAAACCCTGCAAAAATGTGGCATACTGTAGGAACTATGAGTGGTAAAAAAACAATGATAATGATGCCAGGCGATACGGCTAAAATAATGGCAACTGACCTCTTCGGAGCAACAGCATTCTTATCTATTGATTAAATCTCAGCACATAACTAAATACACTCTCATTTTTACTATTGGGAGTGTATTTACATTTTTTGGTTGTTCTACAGGCGAGAGCAAACCAAGTTCATCTAATTACATCTCTCCTCCTGAGCATTTCCCGGAGATGGTATATGACATAGACTTGAGAGAAGTTACCGAAGAAAGAGTCAATTTAGGTAGAGCATTGTTTTATGACAAAACACTATCAAGTGATAGCAGTATTTCTTGCGGGAGTTGTCATCAGATAGAATATGCAATGTCCGACAGACATAATCGACTAAGCTTAGGAGTAAATGAAAGGATTGGAACCAGAAACTCTCCATCTATTTTTAACCTTGCTTGGCAGAATGATTTTATGTGGGACGGAGGAGTGAATCATATAGAATTCATAGCAGTAGCTCCTATAGAAAATCCTTTGGAAATGGACTTAAGCTTTGTAAAAGCAATAGGAAGACTAAACCAAAACCCGTTCTACAAAACAGAGTTCAAAAAGACTTTTGATGTGGATCAGATAAGCGACAAAGAATTTTTGCTAGCCATTTCTCAATTCATGATGACTATGGTCAGTGCAGATTCCAAATACGACCAAGTCGTACAAAAAAAGTCCCAGTTTACTGAAACAGAACACAAGGGATTCCAGCTTTATAAACAACACTGTTCTGACTGTCACACTGAGCCACTATTTTTCAGCAACAGCTTTAAAAACAATGGACTAGACACTTCGTATATTGATTTGGGAAGACAACGAATAACCTCTAAACCCGAAGACATAGGAAAGTTTAAAGTACCTTCACTTAGAAATCTAGCGTACACTTTTCCTTATATGCACGATGGAAGATTTAACACCTTAGATGAAGTTCTAAATCACTATTCAGAAGGAATAATAAGTAAGACAACTTCTTCATCAGCTGATGTAACCAATATGAATCTAAACGACGAGGATAAGTCGAATATCATTGCTTTTTTAAAAACACTCAATGACAAAGAATTTGTCAATAACAAGGCTCTCGACGACCCGTATGAGTAGCTCTTATTAGCATGACACTCGATTAGCATGACACTCGCAATTTTCTAGTATAGGTCAAATTTTACAGGAATAGTAAAACTCATTTTTATTCCTCGATTATGCAACTTGGCAGGTCTCCATTTGGGCATTTCTTCTATCACTCTTAATGCTTCCTTATCCAGTCTCTGATCCACCGATTTCTGTACTTTTATATCTGTAACACTACCTTCCTCATTTATAACAAAAGCTACAATCACCGTTCCTTCTACATCATCTTCAATAGCCTCTTGAACATATTCGACCTCTTCCTTCAAATACCTGTATAATGCCTTAATCCCTCCTCGATACTTAGCTTTTCTTAAATACTTCGTATTTGCCAACTCCTTTCCCTCTTCTGTGAAATGTGTATAATCTTGTAATTTATCATTTTTAAAGACTTCTTCAGAACTCACTTCTCCGTTTGGGTGATACCATTTTGATATACCGCTCATTTTATCTTTGACATAAGAGCATTTAAAATCTAGCTCACCTTCTTCTTTCCAACCTGTTTCAACCCCTGTAGACTTTCCTTTAATGTAATTGGGAATGTGTAATTTCTTATTGCCGTTTTCGTACCAGTAATTCCACTCCCCTATTCTCTTACCATCACTGTAACTCCCTCCATATTCCTTTTCCCCGTTTTCGTAGTAGTACATAAAATCTCCAATACGCTTCTTAACCTTTTTGGTTTTAAAAGTACCGGTCATTTGAACTATACCACTAGACAAGTATGTGTCTATCACACCCCAACCTTCATCCGTTGCAAATCCTTTTCTCTTGAACTTCGCCTTGTCTTCTGACGTTTCGTCCCAATCCTTATCAAAATATGTAATCGTGGTATCTTGAGCTGCGACATTAAGGCTTAAGGATACCAAAACAAGAGCCATCAATTGAAGAAGTTGTGAGTTTATTAGATTTTTCATACTACTAGCAAAGCTAATAATTAATCCAACTTACCCTACTCGTCCCAGACGTACTTGAATAGTACAACAGAGAGAACCAGTTGCATAACCAAAAGAAGTCCCAGCACAGACCAGTCCTGCCAAAAAACCTGATTACCTATTGGCGAAAGTGACCTACTGGCCGCCTTTAGACTGACCAAAAGACTTGGAATCAGTAGCGGAAGACTTAAAATCATAGCGACTAGGCTGCTATTCTTAGCTCCTAGAGCTAGAGCCGAGTTGAAAGTAAAAACTGCCGAATTACATAATGTGAATAGCAATGCCGTCACAAAATACTGCCAAAAATGAGTGATCGTTTGAGGCAACCAAAAATTCATAAGAGCCGTCAAAACGACAAGAAAAAAAGCATTGACAAGAAACTGGTAAAGAATCTTGGAAACAATAATAGCCCTGCTGTCTACCAAAAACTTATAATACAGCAAACTACCTTTGTTTTCCATAAGAAAACTCCTTCCGATATTTTGTACTACTCCGAATATAAGAACAACATAAAAAAGGCTATGCCAAGTCTTGTCTGTTGCCTGTTTTTGAATTGTATAAATGATAAAAACTGAGACTACTAACAAAAGAACCAAGGACCAAAGAGCATACTTGTTCTTTAGTTCCATCTTAAGCTCTTTTAGAAAAAGCTGTTTTATCTGCTTAAATAGTACAGTTTGCATAAATTTGCGACCGCAAAAGTACATTTAATGTTATATCAATTACAGAAGTTATCAGAAGAAGAACAAACACTTGTTCGAAGATCACCAATATGGGTAACCTTACTAATCGCATGTGCAGACTTTGACATCGAGGAAGAAGAGATAGATCGTGCTAAAGAAATAATCCACATCAAATCATTTGCTGTGAATAATGATGTAAGGAACCTCTACAAAGATTTAGACAATCAAGTAGACGAAGAAATAGACTACGCTCTAAAATCTCTATCTGCAGATGGTAAAGAAAGACTACAGTTTTTGGAGGACCACATTGCTAAGTTAAACCCAATATTGGCTAAATTAGACAAAACTTATGCTATTCAACTTCACAAAAGCCTAACTACTCTTGCTGCTCAAGTA
>JBMYYN010000199.1:0-4582 GCA_049609445.1 Bacteroidia bacterium
CCGGGCCCCGGAGTCCAACAGAATTGGCCTGTTTGAAGCCGAGCTGTAGGATTGATTATCGTATAGGTAGCTCCTGGAATACCCCTATTCCAAGAGTTCGTGACTGTATCAGGGGCAGGAGTCGGACCAGATAAAGGAACAAAAGGCTTATCATCCGTGGCTACATTAAAGCAAAGTTGACTGCCCTCGCAGACATTATATGAATACGGTCCTTTCACAATGGGCGGATTGTTGTCTGGACACGATTTGGTAATAAACTGTAAATCTCGATGCGTGACGCCAATATTTTGCATGACCCCGTTTTCATCCTCCCTCCATTCAGTGACTTTGATTACAGCTACAGTTACTTCATCACAACGCGTAGGAGTAAAAATAATATCACCAGTCAAAGGATCTAAACGTACTCCAATTGGAGGATCAGCGTTAACATTGTAATATGGTGGTTTCAACGAACCTGGGTAGTATGCCGAGAATGGGTGTTGGTAAGAGTAATTAGTACCGCTATAACCTAGGTTTGTACCAGATGCACTTAGAGGATTAGACCATTCATATGATATAGAATCTCTATCTGCTGTATCAGATGCACCATTATTAAAGAAGAAAGGTTGATTACAGCAAAGAATAGCAATAGGTTCTGAAGTAAGTGCAGGTGAGCTATTACAAGGAGCTTCATCAATGTCTATTTCTGCATAGGTGTAGAAGTTTCCTAATGGCCCCGTATTAATTGCCCCATTCCTACAACACTGGCCTGTTTCAATAACAATTTTGCCTTTACAGCCTGCTAAGGCACTAAGGGGCAGGGTGTTAAAATCAAGTATGGCTGTGTACGTATGTTGCTCAATACCTTCAGATGCAGGTCTGTTTTGAGGCGAACATCCACCAGGAGCTGATGCACAAACTGGCGTGATTTCCTTGATATTATCAAGAGTAAGAGACACCGTTCTAGTAGTTCCTCCGGAGGAGCAACGTACATTAAACGAACCAATGTTAAATGAAATACCTCTACAATCTCTAAAGTATTTAATCGTTACTTTAAATTTCAGTGTATCGATACACTTGTATGAAATATCCGCCCCCATCATGTGAGAAGCTTCGGCCGTAGGGCCTGAAAACATCACAGGAAGTATGAATAGTAAAGCTAAGACGCTCTTTTTCAATAGTTTAATCATTTTCGTACTGTTGTTAATTTCTTTTGTTGTGAAAGACGACGCAAAATAAGATTTTTTACGTTGATTTCCAATCATTTCGGGTTGCTTTAAGGTCTGATGCATAATTTACTTGTTACGGTACCTTCTTTAGTTCTTAGTTGTAGTATATAGACACCTAATGGTAAATTAGTGTTGCACGTTATTTTATACTTTTTATTAATTTCTTTGGAAAGAACAGTATTCCCTTGAATATCAGAAATTTGTATTCCTAAAATTTGCCGATTTAAATGAATAGTAAACTTACCATTAGATGGGTTAGGGAACGTCTTAATTTCCAAATTTTTCAAGCCACTTTTAGCGTTGCTAAGTTCTCGATACTTGCGAAAGCTAGCTACTGATTCTTGAGCTATAAGTTTAGAGATATTACTTCTATTCCCTGTTCTTCCAGCGTTTAAAACTACATTCATTTTTATGTAGTCGTTTTGATTCATCTCTTCACTATTCATGAATCCTACAATTGTTCGGCCGCCTTTGGCGTTTAATTCTTTCTGCTCTGACCAGTCATCTGATCCGTCAGAACTTTGAGCAAAAATGTAAGACGTGTTTGTACTGCCTGTAGTTCCGTCTTCTCCAATTGTTAAAGGTGATCCGTCTTTCCATATAGATGAAGAATAGTTGACAAAATGCTGGTTTAAAACAGGTGTTCCGTTCTTGGATTTTGTGTCATTGAAAGCGATAGAACTTTCTAGATTTTCATTTAAAAAAGTTGCAGAAATGTACGGTGTAGAATCCTGAAAATGTCCTTCATCTATGTCATCTCCATTGTACAAAAATATGGTAGGAAGTAGGTGGTTTAAGGTGCCTGCATAGTTGTCGTCTACTTTACCACAAGCTCCACTTATAAAGAAACCTACTTTGACAGACTTATAATCTGTTGGACGTCTATTGACTATTATATATTCAATAAAAGTTTCAGCTATTTCTTGTGATTTTTCGAAATCATAAGAGTTCATAAAAACCTCAATACCAATTTCTTGACCAAATGATGCGTTATGTTCTTCTTTCAAATCATTGAAAATGCAATAGACATTATTCGTTCCTTTGACAATTGGAAAGTCTCCATTCTCCGGATCGTATATACCATTCTGATTGTAGTCGTTAAAAGGTGCGAGATATCGAGAATAGCCTTGTTCGCCATTCCCAGGCCATGAGTCTATATTTTGAGGGACTTTGTAGCCAGGTTCATTGAAATCTTTTTTGTGTGACTCAATGTCTTCAACTGTAATTTTCCATGTTCGATTCCATTTCGGCTCATCTCCTGTTTGTCCCGTAAGTGTATCAACAGGACCCGCCCAAAAATCAAAAGAATCTTTCGCATTGACATAATGAGTTGCTGTATGAAAGTTTCCGTCTGTGTCCTCGGCTACTATCCAAAGTCCTGCCTGACGCAAAAGAGGCAAATTGGAGTCATTATTGTAAAAGGAGGATGGAGAGTTATCTGATGGGTCTATTCCAATAGATCCATTTGCATTAATTCGTACACTATGCTTGCGACCTAATATGGAGTATGTCTCTTGCCCCAAAAGGAGCAAGTGCGAGACTATAAGAAATACTAAAAGTGTGAAAACTCTCATCTAAAGTTTTTTTCGTAAACCTATGTGAGAGTAGATTCCCATTTCTCTTTGATTGAAAGCTGTTCTGTTTGAAAACGAAGAATTCAATGCATATCGAGCCTGTGGGTACATTATTATCGTAGCTTTTGGACTCAAGTCATATCCTATACCTATTCCAAAATTCATTGAGTGAATTCCTGATTTTTTATACTCTAACTCTTGTATGGAATTTAAAACTCCTTCTTCAGTAAGCATTCGTCCTTTACCGTTACTGTTTAATCCCACAAGCAAGCCACTTTTGACCATTAGAGTTAGGTTATTTGCTCTATAGACTGTGCCTTCTATTTCTACAGGAACAGTGATTTGCGTGAACTTATTTGTATAGTTTGTCTTCTCGCCGACTACTTCCTCTGTTTCCGTTATCTCAACTTCATATTTTCTAGTAATAACTCCGAATACAGGGTGGATTATGGTCTCCTCACGATTTTCTGTACGAGTCGTGGTTGTTGTAGTATTTGGCAGTTGATGTACAAAACTTTCGTTTCTCATCGCTGCATTTAACCCCATTTGTAAATTCCACATTGGAAGAAATTGATACCCTGCTCTAATGTCGAACGCGTATGATATTTCAGCATTCTCACTATTGTTTCGTTTCGATATATATTCTTGATTACCAGACAAATGTCTTCCTGCTATTCCTAGTCCAGAGGAAAGTTCAATTCTCCATTTACTAAGTTCATTTGGCCCAGACATCAGCTTGCTTTTGTCAGGACTTTGTTCATTGCTTGCGTCTGAGTCTGGTGTTATTGAATTAGTTGTGTTAGTAGCTACATCAAATCTCTCTTCATCCTCTGACTCCTTAGAAGAGTCATTTTCGGATTGATTTGGTATTTCATCTAAATGATACTTTGAATCTTTAATAAACATCGTAACCCCTTCACTTTTTGTGTCACCGTTTGATTCTAATTCAGCAAAGAGCTTAGCAAAATCTTCTGTTCTATTACTTTCAGACTCTTCATTTGCATCTGGTTTCTCCTGTCTGTTGTTATTGTTTGCAGCTATGGGCTCGTAATAACTTTGTGGTTCTCCTTGTTGTACAATTTTGACTTCATCCTTTTGACTATCAGAAATTTCTATACTTTCTAATGTAGGACTAACTAAGTCATTATTGAATTGAGCGATTGAAGGGTCATTTGAAACTACGACCTCAACTGGAGATTCTACTACATTGGTCTTTTGGTCTTCCTTTATTTCAAGAGAACTGGACTTAGAATTATTCTGTGTCATCTCTGGAACATTCGAATCAATCGAATTGTTGAAGTTGTAGAAAGTAAAACTACCAATTGTAAATAAAAGAGCTACAGCACTCCAAATCCAAATGGCTTTTCGTTTTTTGGCTCGTTTTGCTATTATGGCTTCAAAGAGCCCCTCACTAGGTGTAGAAGTGAAGTTTTGAAATTTTTGTTTGAAGATATCTTCTATCTCGTTACTCATATGCGTTTGATGCCGTATTTGGCAAGTAATTTTATTAAATGTTGTTTGGCACGGCTATACTGAGTGCGAGATGTAACATCTGTAACACCAAGTATTTTGCCGATTTCTTTGTGACTATATCCCTCGATAGCGTATAGGTTAAAAACTGTCCTATATCCTTCAGGTAATTCTTGTAAAATGCTAAGTAGGTTAGCAGTTTCCATGTTGCTTATGGCTTTAGGATCTAAACTTTGTTCTTCAACATTGTCTATATCTCCGGGTTCAAATTTTCGTACTCTTTTATCGTTGCTTTTTAAAGCTGTAAAAACTACAATTCTACGAATCCAA
>JBMYYN010000200.1:0-4565 GCA_049609445.1 Bacteroidia bacterium
TGGACTGAACTCAAGAATAAAGGGATCGATTTTGAGAGAAGAGATGAATTGTGTTTTGCATTACAAAAAGGTAGATTCAGAAGAGTTGACCAAGGAATAGCAGCTCGAAAACATTGGTACACTCTAAAATCCACTGATACTATATCTCAAAGATTTTCACCAGATGAAGTCTCAAAGATTGATGAGATAATCGAAAAGGACGAAAACACGAGATATAAAATTCTTGAAAAATGCCTTAGGAAGAATTCAATTCCTCAAACTCAGTATTTGAAATTTGGAGAATGTATGGCATACTTTAGTCAATGTGAATTGTTTGACCAGTACTTCAGTAAAAATGAGGTTGACAAGCTTTATGAAATTTGGAAAAACTTTCAAAGCAAAGAATAATCTAAGCAAAAAATAAAAAAGGTCTGACGCATTCGCACCAGACCCATTTCATAATTAAATCAATTCTTATTAAATCATTTCGAGAGAAGAAGATGAACAAGACTCTTCGAGTACGATTTGTACGGAAGTAGGATGTGGCTTGAATTCTAGCGTATCCAATTGCTCCATTTGTTCTTTTATCTCTGTGTACTTGTTGTATAAAGTAGGATCTTTTTTGACCAGACTCATCATTTCGCTATGCCGGTCAGGTGGAAGCTCATTATATGCAAGAAGTAAAAGTTCATTTTGAGTAATGTTTTTAATCATATATATAGCTATTAATTATTATGACTGAATAACGGCATAAAACACTCGTATAGTATACTCGATTGAGAATATTCTATAATGTTCAATAAATCAGAATCTTACAGAATAGTTTTCTTTAGATAAAGATGGAGATAGAGCAACTATTCCAATAAAGAATAGGTCGATTGTAACTCTAACCTCATCCATCATTTTTATTTTATCCCAAGCACTTTCCATCTCCTTAGAATAGTGAATGTCATCAAATATGAATATGGTGCCGTCGTGTGCTTTTTGTTTTAGATTATGAAAATACCGTAGGGTAGGTTCTAGTTTGTGATTTCCATCTATGTAAATGATATCAAAACGTTTATCCACTACATTGTCAAGGGTCTTATCAAAATTACCAACAATAGAAGAAATGTTTGTTAATCCCAATTGATTCCACACTCCTTGAGCAATTTCGCTCACTTTAGGATCGCCTTCTAGCGTAGTTACATGTGCTGCAGAAGCGGCCAAATAGGCGGTGGTGATGCCAAGCGAAGTTCCAAGTTCTAAGACAGTGCTCGCGTTATAGTATTCTACAATCTTGCCAAGAAGTTGGGCGTATTTTTTAGACTTTAATGCTCTTTTGGCTATATCAGAAATGTTTTTTCGAAACATGTTTCCTGACTTGCCGTAGTCTACAAAATCTATTACTTGTTTACTTTTTTCAAGTCTCTTTCGCTCAATTTCGATATCCTTTTTTCTAAAGTCTGATGAAGGTTTAAGTACCTCATCTACAAACGAATAGACAAAAGGTGAATGAATATCATGTCGGCTCTGAGAACTGGTGATGTACGAGATGTACTTCCTAGTAATCTTAAATCGACTATATGGCTTAGAAGCAACCAAAAAACCTATTCTGCTGCAGCTTCGGCACCCTCTTCTGCAGATTCTATAGCTGGAGCAGTTTCTTTACGTGCGTTTTTTATAGCAACAAGCTCTTTTTTAAGTTTAGAGATTAATTTGTTTGCTTTTTCAACTTTTACCTCAAAATCTTTCAGCATTTTGTCTGCAGTTTTAGATTTTGAAAAGAACGCCATATTTCTCTCTATACTAGCTATTTCATCACGAAGAGATCCAATCTTTCTTTTGATGTTTCTTTCTTCATTCTGAAGAGCTTTGTCTCCATTGTGTGAGTTTTTAAGCTCCTTGTAGTGTTCGCTTAAGTTTGCTGATTTTGCAGCTTCTATTTGTGAACTGTATTTTTCATATACAGCATTGTTAGCTTCATCGTACGCTTTGCTAATTCTTTTGACAGCCTTATGTGGCACAAAACCGATAGATCTCCATTCTGCGTTGATTTTTTTCAGTTCAGCAAATGCTTCTTTATGACCACTCTCTTTAGCTCCTAGTTCTTGTAGGCTTTTGATTAGAGCTTCTTTCTTAGCAAGGTTCGCATTTTCTTCTTCACGTTTTCCAGAGAATGCTTCATTCTTGGCGTTAAAAAAAGTGTCACAAGCTCCACGGAATCGCTTCCAGATAGCTTGATTTACTTTTTCAGGAACAGGACCTATTTTCTTCCATTCTCCCTGCAGAGCAATGATTTCTTTAGACGTGGAACTCCACTCTTTGCTGTCTTTTAAAGCTTCTACCTTTTCGCATAAAGCTTCTTTAGCTTTAAGGTTCGCATTTCTGCCAGCGTTTAACTCTTTAAAATATTCTTTTCGAGCTGTATAGAAGTCATTTCTTACACCGTTGAATTTGATCCATACAGCATCTTTATTACTTTTAGGTACAGGACCTATTTTCTTCCAATCACTAAATAAGTCTTCGAAATATTTAGTCTTTTCATTCCAGTCTTTGATAGACTTTGGCTTTACTTCATTGATTAAAACAGCCTTCTCTGCCAAGATTTCCTTATTCTTAAGGTTGACCTCTTTAGCTGCTTCAAGCTCCTCATATACTTTTCTTTTTGCAGTATAGATAGCATCTGTAGCACTTTTAAAAGCCTGCCATATCGGTTCTCTGCTTTCATTAGGTACAGGACCGGTATTTTTAAACTCTTCATGATACTTGTTGAGTAGTATAAAGCTTTTCTTCAGAGATTTCTCCTTAAGTAGTTCTTCTACTTTCTTAGTCAGTTCAATTTTAGCTTCTAGGTTCTTTTGTCTATCTAGCTCCTTTAGTTCAATGTTGATACTGTGATTATCGTAGAACTTATTTTGCAATAGATGGTAACGATCCCAAAGTCCTTGAACAGATTCTTTTGGCAATGCACGAATCGTTTTCCATTCTTTTTGAATCTCTTTGACCTGGTTTATACTTTCCAACGTTTCGTCCTGAGCTACTAGTTCTTCTAGCTTAGCTAGCAAAGCCTCTTTTTTGGCTAGATTATTTTTCTTTTCAGCCTCTATACGCTGTTTTTCCTCTATTATCTCTTGTTTTACTTTTGAATCAATATCTGATATCTTTTCAGCGAGAGAAGATTTTTCAAAGACAAATTTTGGTGATTCATCAGTTTTAGACTCGTTATATGACTTATAAGCTTCATCCTTTTCAGCATTGTACTTGTCATAAAATACTGATTTGATTGCTTTTAGTTTATCAGCAGCTGCTTTTGGATTTAGGACCAAAACTGTTTCTGCTTCAGATAAGATATCTTCAAGACTAGCTTTTTGTAATGAACTTGCATCAAAGTCATTTTCTGGCTCATCATCGTGAACTATTGCTTGCTCCAAAATTTCGTTTTGGATGTCTTGCTCACTTGATTCAGTAGCTACTGCTTGCACTGTAGTGTCATCCCCTTTTTCTGTAGGGTTCTCTACATTGTTTTCTTCAATCATTCGTAATTTTTAAAAGAGTGCAAAAATGGTATTTTTGAACCGAAATGCCAACTATACCTAAAGAAGGTGATGTAAAGATTATTGAATGTCCACGAGACGCCATGCAAGGCATCTTAGATTTCATTCCTACGACACAAAAAATAGAGTATATAAACGCTTTACTTAAAGTGGGATTTCATACTTTAGATTGTGGAAGTTTTGTTTCTCCTAAGGCTATTCCTCAGATGAGAGATACCCAAGAAGTACTGTCAAATATTGACTTAGAGGGAACAGACACAAAGCTTTCTGTCATTGTAGCCAATGAACGTGGTATTAATGATGCTGTAAAAGTAGACATCGTAGATTACTTAGGTTTTCCTTTTAGTATCTCTGAGACTTTTCAACAGCGAAACACCAATAGTGGGATAGAGGATTCTTTGGAAACGGTCAAATTTACTTTGGACAAGTGTCATAAGCATGATAAAGAAATGGTCGTGTACATATCTATGGGCTTTGGAAATCCTTATGGAGATGAATGGAATGCTAATATTGTCTCTGATTGGGTAGGAAAGTTGGAGGAACTAGGTGTATCTCAGTTTTCTTTATCGGATACTGTAGGCGTTTCTACTCCAGAATCTATTCAGCAGGTTTTTTCGTTGATGCACATGACTTATGAGGAGTCGGAATTTGGAGCTCACTTTCACACCACTGCTTGGGCTTGGGAGGAGAAAGTAAAGGCAGCACACGATAATGGCTGTAAACGTTTTGACGGTGCTATCAAAGGATATGGTGGCTGTCCTATGGCAAAAGATGATCTCGTAGGTAATATGCCTACAGAGAGAATGATTGAGTACTTTGGTTTCGAATCCTTGAAACTAAAAAAGGCCCCTTTTGAAGGAGCCTTTAAATTAGCTGAAAATATTTTCAATCATTATCTGTGAGCTATAATTAGCTTTTTTGCAATACTCACATCGTCATTTACTATTGTTACAAAGTAGGTTCCATCAGGGAAGTCTTTAGTGCTTATGGTTTCATTTGCTTTTAGCTCTTGTACCATTTGACCGCTAATATTATATAATGATACTTTAG
>JBMYYN010000201.1:0-4535 GCA_049609445.1 Bacteroidia bacterium
GAATTATGAAATCATTTCAAGGTACACTATTCGTACTTGCTATATCCCTAATTACAGCTTGCGTTCCAGCAAAAAAATTTGAAGAGCTTCAAGTCAATTATGACAACCTCAAGAGTGATTTTGACGAATTAAAAACTCTAAAGGAATATGGAGACAAAACTTTGGACGAACTCAAAGGAAAATATAATGGTCTTTTGACAAAATATGATAACAGTGTTTCTGAACTAAACAATGTTCGTGCAGACTACGAAAAAGCACAATCATCGTACGATATACTTAGCAAAAACTATAAGAGTTTGATGTCTGATAACGAAAGTGAACAACGTTCGTTGGGTGAGAAACTAGCTAAACTAAGCACTGAATTAGATACTAAGAAAAGAGAATTATTCGCCAAAGAAAGCACCTTAGTTGCAAAGGAAAACGAGACGAACAAGCTCAAAGAAGAGTTAGATGCTTTAGAAATATCGCTTAAAGAAAGAGAGAAAACAGTGAATGAGCTTCAGGCCAAACTCGCTGCACAAGAAAAAGCTGTATCGGACCTAAAAAACAAGCTAACAACCTCACTAGTAGGTTATAAAAATAGTGGTATCACTGTAGTAGAAAAGGATGGAAAAATCTATGTTTCTCTTGACAATAGCCTTCTATTTCAAAGTGGAAAGACTGATATAGACTGGAAAGGTAAAACTGCACTTCTAAAGGTAGCTGAAAGTTTGAAGGATATTGAAGACTTTGACATAGTCGTAGAAGGTCACACAGACGATATTCCTATGAAATCTGCTACTATCCAAGACAATTGGGACCTTAGTGTCCTTAGAGCAACTTCTGTGGTCAGATACTTGACTACAGAGGGTAAGATGGATCCGATCAAGATAATTCCAAGTGGAAGAAGTAAGTATGTGCCTATCAAAAATGAGAAATCAACTGAAGCTCGTGCTCTAAACCGACGAATTGAAATCATCCTTACTCCGAAACTGGATCAATTGATGGAAATAGTGAAGTAATAATTCACCCTTCAAGATTCAAAATTTATAGCTAAAGGATAGATTCGCTTTCATTATTTCCCAATTTGACAAAGACTGAGAATACTTAGTCCTAAAACTTTGTATACCAACACCACCTTTTGGAAAACCAGGATTGGTATCTCCTGAGGTACTCGAAGTAAGTACGTCCTTGTCGGTATCTCTGTAGTCTATTTTGAAAACTTCATATCCTACTGAAGGTATTATTCCTAGCTTACCAAAATGAAAAGTATATCCTATCTCTCCTCCATATCGTATGTACGACTTGCTTTTAAAAAAAGCCTCATAAGTCACATTGTTATATGTTCCATTCGGCAATATTGTCAAACTATTATAAGCAAAAGGACTTCTTGTAAGTACTGTATTTGCGTGCATACTTACATGCACATTGTGTAGATTATACCTTGCCCCTAGCCTAAAAGTGTGCAACCGAGTCTGATAGTTCCCTACTCCTCTTCTAACACCGCCATCCTGACTATATGCGGTGTCATGGTATTCTACATTCTCGGAGGTAGAAAAATCGTATCCTACTACCACAGCAGCGTGTTTAGATACATGTGTAGTAGTCTTTATATCGATCAGGCTATACATGTAAGACATATCTCCCACATCTGTTTTTCTGACCAATTCACCATTGTAATGGAGATTATCGTTGAACCCAATATTCTCAGCTTTATATCTCTTCACATAGCCCGAGCCAATGCTTATCTCCAACTTTGGATATACCTTTAGTTTTGTCTCCCTTCTGAGTCTCTCTGGAATATAAAACTTAGCTAAAAACACATATCCTTGAGCAGTTTCTATTTTATCTATATCACTGTATGGCATAAATTTCATATCAACCATACCTCCGTACTTCACTTGCCCATCTTTAAACGTCGTAATAAAACCTGGAATAGCCTTCTCACCGTACTTAATACCTTGATACCCTATCTCGTATATATATAAGTCCTGTTCTTCACCGTCTATATTAGTCACCTTGTCCATATGAGAAATATTTGAGTCTAAACTGGTTAGATATTCTAAATTAGATTCTCCGTAATTGATTACACTTATATTCGATTTATCAAGAGTGTTAAAAGTATATCTTGAATCTAAAAAAGTAATAAAGAAAACACTGTCCTTACTTAAATAAAGGACTTTTGAATTCAGTTTCCTATAGTTCAACTTATTGAACTTTAAATATTTATTGAGTACAATCTCATCATTCAATTGAAAATTCTGAAATACATATGGAGCATCAAGTTTAAAATTATTTTCTAACAAAAGAGGATCCCAGACCAAACTTTGTAAAACGTCAATTTCACTTCTCTGAATTTTATAAACTTCTGTTTGCCTTAGAAAACTGAAATAAACTGCATCTTCTGCTAATTCCGTAATATTCGCAAATACAGAACGGTTTGTTTTCAGCTTAATACGGTGTTGAGCAAAGCCTTTTATCGAAAAAAGCATTAGAACTCCGAACAATAAGCGAGTCTTCATTGTCATCGATACGAATATATGGTTTTGCCTTGCATTTGAAGTGTTAAGTGCCGTACTCTTGTGGTAAAATTGGATGGCATACAGATAGCTTGACAGAACCCGACTCTACTCACAAAGACTTAATGATCAACCATTTAATATTTATCTTGATTAGCTATACCGAATACTCAAGAAAAAACAGTGTATTGTAAATTTTACTTTATGATCGGAATAACCAAATTGATTTGAACATCAAATAGGTTCCACTTTTCGTTATGCGGAGCATTTACTCTCAAAAAATAGGACAAATCCCCTAAACCATAAGCAGTGTTTTGCCTTGCTCCTCCATAATTAGCCATAGATCTACGATCAACCACTCTATCAAAATCTATTTCAAAAAACGTATAACCGATGGTCGGAAATATTCTAACTTTCTTAAAACTTCTTTCATAACCCACATTTATACTATAACCCAAGTGAGGATTTGATTTGAACGTAGCTTCATCTCCTTTCCAATAACCGCCGCTGCTTATTGACCTTCCATCAGACTCATACCAAGCATATTTACTATTAGATGTTGTTGTATTAATGCTAGCATTAGCTATGAATCCCTTAATGTTGTAACCTACACCTAATTCATAGATAACAACGTTCATGTCATACGTCGTTTGAGAGTATATATGAGAGATAAAGCTCTCTCTCTTACCTTTTATGTATCCAACCTGAGGTCCTCTTAACTGGCTGATTCTTGCATTGACACTTACCTTATTTTTAAACTTCACGGTAGAAGAAATACTTAACCCACTGATCCTAAGAATATCAAAATCTCTGTAATAGTCTAAGTTTGAAGCTTTAGAGACATTGGATCCCACCCTGAAACCCAAGGCTAAGTCCAACTTAACAGCAGACTCCTTTTTCTTTTTCACAGGGATTAGACTAGCTCCATTCTCAAACCATATAGCATCCACTGAATCCAAAGAAACAATTGTCTTATTGTTCTTATCATCCATGTATGAGACTTTATTATTCGTGATATTAACAATTTCAATAGATTCCTTCTCCCCTCCTTTAATTACAAAATCACTTAACGGATTATCTTGAGCCAACGAATCTATGTCCCAGTACTTCTGAGTTTCCTCAGAAATTTTCAAAGAAGCTACGCTCTTTCTTGGCAACGTATCCAAGAAGAATTGCTGCTTTACATTTCCTAAAAAGATAACTCTACCAGAATCTGATTGAATCACCTTAACATTAAGTTTCAAAACTGACCAACCATTCATATCGTATGGATTATTAAACTTAATAACATCGGATAAAACCAGATTTTCCATTACATATGGTTTATCTAACCGATAGTTTTGAACTAATAGCACTTTATCATAGCCCATGTAGTCTATAGATTGAATTGCTCTCCTTTCTAACCTTACACTTTCAGAAACGCTTGGTTCTGAGTAGGTCAGGCTATCTTCATTCAATGATAATATCTGCCCAAACAGGGTTTCACCGTTATGCTTTCGAATTACATGCTGAGCATCCACTTTTAGGCTCACCATCAAGGCAAGTGCTACTAGAGTTTTTAATAGTTTCATTTTTGAATTACTTCTTCTGACCTAAGAGATAAGCCTTGTGGAAAGCTTCTAAATTTCCGTCCATAACTGCTTGCACATTACTTGTCTCCTCTCCTGTCCTTACGTCTTTTACCAACTTGTATGGATGCATCACGTAGTTTCTGATTTGACTACCCCATTCTATTTTCATTTTACCATTTTCGATCTCCGCACGAGCATCAGTCTGCTTACGTAGTTCTATATCATAGAGCTGAGATTTCAGCATTTTCATTGCCTCTTCTTTATTGGCTAATTGAGAACGAGCCTGCTGACATACTACCATTATGCCTGTAGGCTTATGTGTAAGTTGAACCTTGGTTTCTACTTTGTTTACATTTTGTCCTCCAGATCCTCCACTACGCGACGTTTGCATGTCTATATCTCCCCAGTTTAGTTCTATTTCTATACTGTCATCTACCACAGGATAAATATATGCCGACGCAAAAGA
>JBMYYN010000202.1:0-4468 GCA_049609445.1 Bacteroidia bacterium
ATAGAAGAGTTTTTAGCAGAAAAGGTATATTTCAGAAACCCTGCAAAAGAATCTAAATAATAAGAATATACTCATAGGAGTATCAGGAGGTATAGCAGCTTACAAGACTGTTAGCCTTATTCGTTTATTAATAAAAAGTGGAGCTCAGGTCAAAGTGGTTTGTACCCCAAACGCACTTGACTTTGTAACTCCATTGACCCTTTCTACGATATCAAAAAATGCGATTTATTCGCATTTTTTTGTTAAAGAAACCGGCGAATGGGTCAATCACGTGGAACTAGGCAAATGGGCTGATGCCCTGGTCATAGCTCCTGCCACAGCAAATACCCTTGCAAAGATGAGCAAAGGCATTTGCGACAACCTACTCTTGGCAACATACTTGTCTGCAGATTGTCCTGTGTTTTTTGCCCCGGCAATGGATCTTGATATGTATATCCATCATACATCTACGCACAATATAGAATCACTAATAGCAGCAGGAAATATTGAGCTTCCAGCTGGTACGGGAGAGCTTGCGAGTGGACTGTCCGGGAAGGGTAGAATGTGCGAACCAGAGAATATACTAACTATAGTTGAAGAAACTATAAATAGACAAAACTCTCTATCTGGAAAACGTATAATGGTCAATGCTGGACCAACTTACGAAAAACTAGATCCCGTTAGGTTTATTGGAAACTATAGTAGCGGTAAGATGGGCAAAGCCATAGCCAACGAACTCCATGCTCGAGGTGCTGAGGTTACTCTCATCCTTGGACCAGCAAATAACGAAGGTATCTCTGAAGGCATCAAGCTTAAACGCATAGAGAGTGCTCAAGATATGTATGAGGCGTGCAATGAGACCTTTGAACAGTGCGATGCCGCTATTCTCAGTGCTGCAGTAGCAGACTACCGTCCGGCTACCAGAGCTGATCAAAAAATCAAAAAAAAGTCATCTGAATACAATCTGGAACTTGTGAAAACTGTGGATGTACTTAAGAGTCTCGGTACAATCAAGAAACCAAATCAAGTGCTTGTGGGTTTTGCTCTAGAAACCCAAAACGAATATGATAATGCATTGACAAAACTTGAAAAGAAAAATCTTGACTTTATCGTTCTAAACTCGATGAACGATAAAGGAGCTGGTTTTGGAAAAGACACCAATAAGGTAACTATTATTGAAAAAAATGGTCAAAACCATACATTTGAAACTAAACCTAAAAAAGAAGTAGCCAAAGACATAATCAACGTCTTAGAATCATACCTATGAAAAAACTAATCGCAATCATTTGCCTTGTATCTTCAATCAACTTGAATGCACAAGACCTGCAATGTAATGTTCAGGTGAACTCTGATCGGATACAAGCCAGTAACAAGGAGATTTTTGTTGAGTTACAAAATGCTATTCAGCGATTCATGAATCAAAGAAAGTGGATCAGTGACAAAGTACAACCTCACGAAAAAATCAATTGCAATTTTGTCATAAACATCACCTATTTCAACACGGATCAGTTCAAAGCAGATGTAAGTGTGACCAGTAGTAGACCTGTGTATGGAACATCTTACAATACAACTGTTTTCAACCACTTTGACCAAGAATGGTATTTTAGCTACGCACAGTTTCAGAGCCTTGACTATCAAGACAATGCGGACGTTATGGACCTAACTTCTTTACTTGCGTTTTACGCTAATATAGTAGTAGGAATGGATTTCGATACGTATCATCCTGATGGAGGAAATCCATATTATAACAAAGCACTACAGATAAGAAATCTTGCTCAAAACAAAGCTGGATGGGGGCCCGGCGATGGTCGAGGAAATCGTAACAAATATTATATCATAGACCAATTGATGGACGACAGGTTCAAACCTTTCAGATCTGCTCTATATCAATATCATATGGTAGGTATGGATAAGTTTAAAGATGACAACTCATTGGCAAGAAAAGAGATATACTCTTCACTTGAAAAAATTCGTAAGATTCAGGAAAGACTTCCAAACTCTGTTGTATTTAAGATATTTTTCAATGCAAAAAGAAGTGAACTCATCGAAATTTTTAAGCAAGCGGAGCCTGGTCTCAAAAACAGAGCAATCGAATTGCTAGGGCTACTAGACCCTTCCAATGTGAGCAACTACGAACAGATCAAACAATAGGATATTTCTAGGAGGTAAATTCCATAGAAAAACTTCTTATCATCTCCTCTCCCGGAGTTAAGATTACTATACCCTTCTTAGATTCTATCACTTTGTCGTGGTAAATGTAATCTGCTAACCCTTGCCAAGGTTCTATGCATACATATGGTGCCCCAGGCTTTGCCCAGATTCCTAAATATCGAAAGTCCGCAAAATCAACTTTAATAGATTGGCTTGAGTTTCGGTGTCTCAAAATCACATATGAAGACTTTAATCCCTGAAAAATCAAAGCATCGTTGTCAAAAATGTTCTTACTTAGGTTAATCGTTTTTCCTTGAATAATATCTACGGTGCTTTCGTTGATATAAGGCCCCTCGAGCTGATTGGAGCTTACACTCTCTTCTTTTTCAAACTCCAGGTAATACTCGTCAATAGGCAACGCATTGAATGCAGGATGACCTCCTACTGAAGCAGGCATATCAACATCTGACCTATTAATAACTCTATACTTCTGGATAAGTTTATTCCGTTCCAAAGTATACGTAACCAAAAAAGTAAATGAGAACGGATAACTCTTCAATGTCTCCTCAGATTCTTGTAGCACAAAGCAAATTGAGTGTTCACTCTGGTGAAGCATATCAAAGTTCATATCCCTTGCAAAACCGTGATGCTTAAGATCATACTCCTTGCCATTGTAAATGTACATATGATCTAGGAGACTGCCTACTATAGGGAACAAATTGGGTGCGTGCCTTTGCCATACATCTCCTGCTTGCCAGATGAACTCCTTGCCTGATTTATCCTTCACAGAACATAGCTCGGCTCCCAGCCTTTTTATACCCACTTCTAGGTATTCATTTCTTATGGAATAATGCTCAATCATATAGAACTACAATAGTACAAATGAATATAGAACTAGTCTACCACTGTTACCGTCAATTAGTGAATAATCTGGTAAACCATATAAATGACTATATTCGTTAATATCTTGAGTTGAAGAAATGCATCAACATACGATTCGACCTCAACTTGAACCTATCAAACTAAATCATCATGAAAAAATCAATTTATCTGGCAAAAGAGACCAAAGTTCTATGTGTTTTACTTTTATTAATTTTTGCCACTTCTTCAAGTAATACATTTGCCCAAACTGGAAATGAAGTACAAGGAACAGGATCCGGTAGCAGCTTAGGCAATGGTGATTACAATAGCTTTTATGGAGATAGCAGCGGGACAACTGAATCAACAGGAAGTAGGAATACTCTTATCGGTTTTAGATCAGGCTTTAATATGACCAGTGGATATGATAATATAAAAATTGGTTTTGACGCAGGATACGAAAATATAGGTGGAGACGAAAACATTTTTATTGGGACTAGAGCAGGCCGAGGGATTAAAAACTCTTTCGGCTCCGAAACGCAATATGATAATGTATTTATAGGGCATGAAGCAGGGCTTAATAATGAAACTGGCGATAATGTTTTCATTGGATTTACTTCTGGACGTTCCAACACCACAGGAAGAGACAACACCTTTGTAGGGGAAGAATCTGGACGGTCAAATACAACTGGGAAACGAAATTCATTTATAGGTGAAAATGTAGGGTGGAACAATACAACAGGAAGCGACAATACTTTTATTGGAGGTGGGGGATCTACTTCTCTATTTACCCACCTCTCTAACACATATGGTATCTCCACTCCATCTATACCTGGATATGCCGCAGGTGAAAAAAACACTACTGCCTCAGGAAATTCTTTTGTAGGTCATGGTGCAGGAGGAGATAATAGAACAGGAGAATTTAACACTTTCATTGGTGCAGCTGCCGGGGCAAATAATCAATATCCTGGCTTTAATACATTCATTGGAGCATTTGCCGGAGCTGATAATGGCAGGAATAACTATACTAATGATGCGAGATATAATACATACGTTGGATTCAACACTGGAGCGACAAACAGGCGTGGACAGTATAATGTCGGGATGGGATATGATGCAGATTTTACTCAAAACCCAGGCACCCTCACTATCAACAATAGAATGACTTTTCTAGGAGCAAATATTAAGGTTAATGGAAATGATGGGGTAGCTATCGGTTTCTCTTCTGAAACAAAAGATGATAGAAGCATCGCTATTGGGTCATATGCCCAAAACACCGGAGAAAATAGTATCGGAATAGGATATCTATGTAAACTTACTAATGATGCAGATCAAGGAATCGCAATAGGACATTACACCCTTATGAGTGAAGAAAATACGGTATCAATAGGAGCGTACGACAGTGTTTCTGCAGAAGGAGGTATTGCTCTCGGGTACAATGTAAATGTCTCAGGAGACAACGCTATAGGTATAGGTAGAG
>JBMYYN010000203.1:0-4424 GCA_049609445.1 Bacteroidia bacterium
GTTAATCCCATCACTCACTAGCGGTTTGCTTGCTTGTGCAAACAACCATTGTGGATTTGGAGATCTTGGCTCACTTCGTTTTGCAAAACTCAACTGAGAAGAACTTAGAGCTCTCTTATCACCTCTATACGTTGCCCATTTCTCTGACCAAGCATATGAACTAGGCATTACTCTTCTATGTTTTATAGCAGCAGTATTCCCATCTATACGTTGGACCATAATTCGTGCTCTACTGTGGACAGTTTTGCAGTATTCTATATAGTCTGCAGTCACTGTTCCGTACACTTTCACTACCTCTCCACTATCAGTCTCAGCTTCTCCCATATATACATTCTCCTTAGTCAGCTCAAATACGTTTTTAGAAAAATCTACCCCTCCTACATGTGCTTCATCCATTTCTATCTGAACTATTTCATCTGGCACTATATCTAATTCTCCAGGTTCTAAGACTCTTAAAAATCTGTATCGCGTATTTCTAAAGCCATTACTGATGTGGTTGTACACTTTATCTGTATTGAAACTTCTGAAGAAGCTTCCGTTATTAGAAAACTCTAATACTACATTAACAGTTCCAGCTTCTTGTGCATCATCAAGTATACGTGCACTTACTATTCCTTCTACAAAACTGTTCGCACTTACATAATGATGAAAAGCATCACGTGCACGTTGTTTTGTATTTTGAGATAAAAGTCTCTCACCTTCCAGCTTATGAGCTATAGCCGCCTCCATACTCACAAAAGCAAGCTCGTCTG
The DNA here is from genome assembly GCA_049609445.1 of Bacteroidia bacterium. Taxonomy (GTDB): domain Bacteria; phylum Bacteroidota; class Bacteroidia; order NS11-12g; family UBA9320; genus UBA9320. Next base: position 753 of record JBMYYN010000203.1, read on the forward strand.
ACACGTCTACAAGACTAACAAGATCACTATACATAGGATATCTACGTATCGCACTGTTCAAGTGAGTGATCATCTCATACTCTCGTACCATTCTATCGTACTTAAACTTATTAGACGTTTTGTCATGGTACTCTATCACTTGCATATGCTCATTCACAGCGAGGGTATATGCTTCTCTGAGTACTTTTTCAGCTTTATGATAATTAGGTTTTTGGTTCAAACGTTTCACAGCTTTGTATACGGCTGTGTCATAATCACCTTTTTCTAGACGTTTCTTTCCAGAACTACATGCTGCCAACAATAAGCAGCTCAATCCGATTAGTAAGTAATTTTTTTTCATGACATTTCATATTTAAAGGTTACCATACTTTATTCAGATACCATACCTTACTTTTAAAAATACACAAATACTTGATTTTAAGTATATTACGCACCAAAAGACCGTGCTACATGTGTACACTTATGTGGTCACAAAACAAGACAATTGGTTGAAATGGCTTCTTAGAAATTGACATGGTAAACTATCCGTTAAAATTGAGCCTCATTTAAGGAGTGTACAAGAATGCAGAATAAGCTGAACAATCCTTTGTACAATAATCAGCACAACATCCTTTCAATTACGTCATTCCATATGATTGGAAGCATTTTTGATATACAAAAACAGAATAATTATTATCAAATATGAGACATATAACCTTACACATTCTAATCTTTACTTTTTTAGCTTTATCACTCTCTAACTGCACGGTCATCAGACCAGGCGAAGTAGGTGCCAAACAAAGACTTGGTAAACTAAGTGACAAAGTCTACCGAGAAGGCCTCGTCGGCTACAACCCTTTCTTTTCGAAAGTCATCAAGACAACCACAAAAACAAATAATTTGAAACTAGTTTTAAATCTTCCAAGCAAAGAAGGATTAAGTATTACTTCAGAAATCTCTATTCTCCATCGTATAGAACCGGATAGTATACATACATTGCTTAGAACTTATGGCCAACGATACGAATCCATTATAGGTAGTGTGTTCCGATCTGCTTCTTCAGATGTCTGTGCGAAGTATTATGCAAAGGATATGCACTCTGGTAGACGTGCGGACATCGAGCAGTCTATCAAGGAAAAAATGGATGAACTACTCGAAGGAAGTGGTATCATCATAGAATCAGTACTTATGAAGAGTATCAAGCTTCCTAATGGTTTGGCAAGCTCCATTGAACAAAAGCTACAAGCTGAACAAAATGCACTTCGTATGGAGTTCATTCTGAAACAAGAAACACAAGAAGCTGAGCGTAAAATCATAGAAGCAAAAGGAACGCGAGATGCTCAAAAAATTCTCGCGGAAGGTCTTACTCCTGAAATTCTAAAGCTTAAATCAATTGAAGCATTTATAGAGCTCAGCAAATCCGACAATGGCAAAATCATCGTAACAGATGGTAAGGCACCGTTACTGATAGATTAAAGAGAAAAATTAAGGTCGACCTATTCCCTAACTTTCCCCGCCACGATTGTTATTGGGTCGACTGTTTCTAGATCTATTTCTATTTCCTCCTCTATTTTTGGAATGACCACCCCTATTGTGCGAGTTTCCACTGTTGCGATTACCTCCGTGATTTCTTCCACGTCCACCTTGACGCTTTTTACCTCCTTCTACGGGTCCTTTGGTGGGTTCAAAACCTTCAATCACCTCAGACTCTAATTTCATACCAAGTAGCTTTTCTATACCACGGACATACTCTAGCTCATCTGCACTTACCAATGAGATGGCTATGCCCTCAGCTCCTGCCCTTCCTGTTCTTCCTATTCTATGCACATAGTCTTCTGGAACATTTGGTAATTCAAAATTGATCACATAAGGCAACAATGGAATATCCAATCCACGTGCTGCTATATCCGTCGCTACTAGTACACTTACATCCTTAGACTTAAATGCAGCAAGGGCCTTTGTACGAGCACTTTGAGATTTATTTCCGTGTATTGCTGCTGCTGTTATTTTCGCCTTGTTAAGTTTTTCCGCTAAGCGATTGGCTCCGTGTTTTGTTCTAGTAAAAACCAATACTTGATGCCAGTTGCCTTCCCAGATAAGTTTTGTTATGAGTTCCGTTTTACGTTTTTGGTCCACCTTATAGATCAACTGATCTACACGTTCTGCCGTACTGTTTTCCGGAGTAGCCTCTACTGTTACCGGATTATGAAGGAGACCATTGGCCAACTTTCGTATATCTCCGCTAAATGTAGCAGAGAACAAAAGATTCTGACGCTTCTCTGGCATCATAGCTATGATTCGCTTAATGTCTCTCAAAAAGCCCATGTCTAGCATTCTGTCAGCTTCATCTAGCACTAAAAACTCAATTTGCCTTAAGCTTATAAAACCTTGATTTTCTAGGTCCATTAATCTCCCTGGAGTAGCTACCAAGATATCTATACCTCTCTGTAACTTAGCCACCTGTGGATTCTGCTTGACACCACCGAAAATCACCGTACTTCTTAGATCCACATGCTTGCTATAATCCTGAATATCCTCCAACACTTGAGATGCTAGTTCTCGCGTAGGAGTCAACACTAATGCTCTTATAGGTCTTCTCTGCCTGGGAGGTTCTTTGCAAAGTAGCTGAATCATAGGTATCGAAAAACCTGCAGTTTTCCCAGTACCAGTCTGTGCTGAAGCAAGAAGATCATGTCCTTTGAGTACTTCAGGAATAGCCTTTTCTTGTATTGGACTAGGAGTTTCGTAGCCTTTATCCGCCACCGCTTTTAATAAGGCTTCAGACAAGCCTAATTCTTTGAATGTCATAAATGTTTTGATTTTTGAAATGACAATCGATTTATGATTTCACTCCCGTTAATTTTTAACAAAGGTAAGCCTATATCGTAGGGGCGAGACACCGATTACTCAGCGAAAAGATTATAGAGGTATTTAATAGACAGTAAACCCCAGAATAATTAATATTGTATGGATTATGAATACGGTTTTGAAGATTTTGAAATTGATACTTGCTTCTATTTCATTTATATTAGGAAGCATTGCTATTTTCAATCTTTACACAAACGTTTTCCTTTACGAAGATTCAGACTTACGAGAACAAAGATTAATGTATATCCCAATTCTATTATTAGCGGTTTGTGGTTTGACTTCTGTTCTTTATCATATTAAGACTTTTAATCTTTTGGACTCCAATAAATTACAGATTAATAATAAGAGTAAATATCTACCAAAAGCCTTGTGGATTGGCCCATATGGCATCTCAATATGTTTCATCTCTTTTGCCTTTTATGGCGTTTATGCTCTTTCAATTCAAACACGTAGCTACGTGTTCTCTGCTATAATAATTATCCTATCATCTCTCCTACTAGGATATTGGAATGTATTCGAAGCTTGGAACATGAGAAAACAATATCTAAACTCCATTAGACCCAATGAGGATGACATTGATGAAATAGGATCTCGTTAGTGATAACTTCTAACTCAGTATATAAAATTTCTTAACTTTGATTTTATGAAATCTAGATTACTCCTAACGATTATTATTGTTTCTGCTTTTATGCTATTGGACCCCGAAGTTGCACTAGCAGGTCCGGGTGGTGCAATCGCCAAAGGATTTCTCAAGACATGGTGGGGCAAGGCTCTTTTGCTCTTAGCAGCGATCATTTTTGCTCCCTTGATGATATACATCTATAT
>JBMYYN010000204.1:0-4421 GCA_049609445.1 Bacteroidia bacterium
GTAATTTTACTCAGTATTACAAGTGTCCCAGCTTCTATATTTGATGATGCTTCTATCCAATTATCTTTACCTTTTGTATCTGTATCATTAGCATTTACACAGGCTACGGACAATACAGTCATCAATACAGCTAAACTTAAGTTCTTCATGTTTATTCTTCTCATTCTTTAATTCACATCTTTAAGTACAATTGGTGTACCATTCTATTTCAACGCTTCAGTAAGCAGTTGGTTTGTTTTCTTTGGGTCTGCTTTCCCTCCTGATTTTCTTTTTACCTGTCCGATAAATAATCCAATTAGGTTCTTTTTTCCTGCTTTGTAAGCTTCTACTTTGTCAGGGAACTCCGCCAAAACTTCATCTACCATTTTTTGCAAAGCATCATCGTCATCCATTAATGCAAGATTCTGATCCTTTATTATAGTTTTTACACTTTTACTAGGATTCTCAAGCAAAGCTGGGAAGACTTTTTGTTCTGCTACACTGAAGTTTATCACTCCTTCGTCTATAGACGAAATAATGTCTGCAATGGTTGCTGCACTCAATGGGAATTTTTCAATATGGCTGGCATGACTGTTCACCCAACCTTTCACCGCTCCCATAGTCCAATTGGCTGCAGCTTTATAATTGGATGTATGGTCACATATCTGTATGAAGAAATCTGCCACTTCTTTGCTCTCCGTCAACAGACCTGCATCATAGTCTCCAAGACTATACTCAGTCGTAAACTTATGAAGTAGCTCTTTAGGTAGTGCAGGCATTTTGCTTTTGACTTCTGCAATCCACTCTTGACTAACAACCAAAGGAGGTAAATCCGGTTCAGGGAAGAAACGATAATCATTTACCATCTCTTTACTTCTCATAGAAAATGTAGTATTATCCATAGCATTGAAGCTTCTTGTCTCAGAAAAAATCTCTTTGCCGGCGTCCGCCATTTTACACTGACGTTCGAACTCATGCTCAATTGCTTTCTTCACATTGCTCATTGAGTTCATATTCTTAACTTCCACCTTAGTTCCAAATTCAGCACTTCCTAAAGGTCGTATAGATACGTTAGCATCACATCTTAAACTACCTTCTTCCATATTGCCATCACATACTCCTAAGTATCTCACGAGCTTCCTCACTTCACTCAAAAAAGCATATGCCTCATCTCCACTTCTAAAGTCTGGTTCTGTCACTATTTCTACAAGTGCTGTACCGGCCCTATTGTAGTCCATCAATGTATTCTCAATGTCCAAGTCATGGATGCCTTTTCCTGTATCCTCCTCCATATGGATTCGAGTGAGGTTGATAAATTTCGTACCTCCATCTGGCAATGTGATTTCAACTCCTCCATTATTACATATAGGTGTATCCATTTGAGTCACCTGATATCCTTTAGGCAAATCTGCATAGAAATAATTCTTCCTATCGTAGGTATTGTATTCTCTGATATCACATCCACAAGCTAGACCCAACATAATCGCCATGTTTACCGCCTCTCTGTTATGTACCGGTAATGTTCCTGGATGACCTAGACTCACTGGACTAATCAATGTATTTGGAGCTTCCCCAAATGCAACCTCATCACTGCAAAATGCTTTTGACTCAGTGTTTAGTTGAGCATGTATTTCTAGTCCTATGACTACTTCGTATTTGTCGTTTTTTAGCATCTCTATCCTCTTATAAAACTTTCTGCTAACTCTTTCACTTTCGGCAATCCACTTGGGTCTGCACCTCCAGCTTGAGCAAAGAACGGCTGTCCTCCGCCACCACCTTTCACCTCTTTGGCCCACTCGCGGATAAGCTGACCGGCATTGTATCCTTTTTCTTTGACAAGGCTATCGCTTACCATGATGCTAATACTAGGTTTACCATTTATATCAGCCAAAAGTACGCAGAACAAATTATCTACTTCTTCTTTAAACTGGAAACATAAATCTTTTGCCTGACCAGCGTTACTCACTTTCACTATCTCTATGATGCTATTTACACCATTTGTATTATTCATATTGGACAACAAGTTTTCCTTGAGTGAAGTGAGTTGACCGCTTTCGAACAACTCTACTTGTTGTTTCAAGCTAGCATTTTCCTTTTGCAGTGCTTGAATGGCTTTAATCACATCTTGTTGATTGCCCAATGTAGAAGAGATTTCGTCTACAAGAGCAATTTTATCTTTCACATATTGGTCTGCCTTAGCTCCTGTGATAGCTTCTATTCTACGCACTCCCGCTGCTACTGCACCTTCATGTACTATTTTTAGACTACCTATTTGAGCGGTATTGCTCACATGGCAACCTCCACATAGCTCTATAGAATAATCAGAATCAAAGGTTATCACACGTACCGTGTCTCCATATTTCTCTCCAAACAGAGCGGTAGCACCTTTATTTACAGCTTCGTCAAATGGTACATTTCTTAATTCCTCCAGCTTAATAGCTTCACGTATTTTTTCATTAACGCGATTTTCTATTTGCTCTAGTTCAGAAGCTTCTACTTTCTGAAAATGTGAGAAATCAAATCTAAGGTGTTTTTCATTTACCAATGAACCCTTTTGGCTGACGTGCTCTCCTAATATCTCTCGTAGAGCCGACTGCAATAAGTGAGTAGCACTATGATTTAAAGTAGTTTCCTTTCGCTTTTGAACATTCACTTTTGCCCTAAAATGCTGAGATAGGTTCTCAGGCAACTTTTCCGCTATTTGAATACTTAATTGATTCTCTTTTTGCGTATCAATAATTCCAATTTTAGCATCGTCTTCCTTACCTATAAGGACTCCTTTGTCACCGACTTGCCCTCCACTTTCAGCGTAAAATGGTGTCAGATTAAGTACAAGGTGATATTGTTTCTTGCCTTTGACTGTGACTTCTCTGTATCTAGTGATTTTTACATCCGTTTCTAGATAGTCATACCCCACAAACTCTTCTCTCTCGTCTTCTTCTAAGACCACCCAGTCACCTGATTCTTTTTTAGCATCCGCACGACTTCTATCTTTTTGCTTTTGAAGTTCAGCTTTGAACCCGTCTATGTCGACAGACATTTCACGCTCCTTAGCCAACAATTGAGTGAGGTCAATCGGAAATCCAAATGTATCATATAACACAAAAGCATCTTTCCCTGATATTTCAGTTATCTGCTGTTTACAATGATCTTCAAACAGTTTCAATCCGTTATTCAACGTTCTCAAAAATGACTTTTCTTCCTGTTCTACTACTTTAGTCAGAAAATCTTTTTGCTCTCCCAAACCTGGAAAAACATCCTCGAACTTTGCAACGAATGATGGAACCAACGAATTTATAAATGGTCTTTCCAATCCAAGGAAACTATATCCATATCGTACAGCCCTTCTAAGTATTCTTCTGATTACATATCCTGCACCACCGTTGTCAGGAAGTTGACCATCTGCTATCGCAAAACATACGGCTCTCAAGTGGTCTGATATGACTCTAAATGCAATATCTGTAGGCTCATCACCACCATAAGTTTTGCCGCTTAGTTCTTCCAATTCATGTATGGTATCCATAAATAGGTCCGAATCGTAATTTGACTTTTGAGATTTTACTGCTCTAACCAGTCTCTCAAATCCCATCCCGGTATCTACGTGTTGATTTGGCAGCGGGTGTAAGCTGCCGTCCTTCTTACGGTTATACTGCATGAAAACAAGGTTCCAGATCTCTATTACCTGCTCGTGATCCATGTTCACCAAAGCAGCACCATCTACTTTAGCTCTTTCTTCATCATCTCGCAAGTCTATATGGATTTCTGAACATGGGCCACAAGGTCCTGTCTCGCCCATCTCCCAAAAATTATCTTTCTTATTCCCAAGGATAATTCGATCCTCAGATACATGATTCAGCCACAAATCTTTTGCCTCAGAGTCTAGAGAAAGCCCATCGCTATCATCCCCCTCAAAAACAGAGACATACAAACGACTTTTATCCAACTTATACACCTCCGTCAGTAGCTCCCAAGCCCAATTGACTGCATCTTTTTTGAAGTAATCTCCAAAACTCCAATTCCCAAGCATCTCAAACATGGTATGGTGATATGTATCCACCCCTACTTCTTCTAGATCGTTATGCTTCCCACTCACACGAAGACATTTTTGAGTATCAACCACTCGAGAAGATTGAGGCTCTTTGTTTCCTAAAAAAATATCTTTGAACTGGTTCATTCCAGCATTGGTAAACATAAGTGTAGGGTCATCTTTCACCACTATAGGTGCAGATTCCACTATTTTATGTCCTTTTTGCTCAAAAAAAGTTAGAAATTGCTGTCTTATCTCCGTTGCTGTCATTCGTTCGTCTAATTGTGTTAATATCTTCCGTTAAAATAAATTATCTTCGCAGGAATTAACGCCGCAAAAATACAATGAGTAAAGCGAAATTTAGATTTAATAAAGAAACTCTTGAATACGAGAAAGTATCTTCAAATTATCTAGC
>JBMYYN010000205.1:0-4416 GCA_049609445.1 Bacteroidia bacterium
TAATTCTCTTGGTCTACATAGCCATATTATCTGCTTGCAATAGAACAGCATCTAGAGAATTGGCTGAAGGTATTCTGGAAGAACAACACATGGTAGAAATAATAGCTGACATGCATGTATTAGATGCAGCTCAACGTTCTATTCCTATATCCGGCAGCAAACAAATAGCCATGAAAGATACTACTTATGCAATAATATATGCACATCATGGTACAACTCATGCCGAATTTGATAGTAGTCTGAGAGAATATTCTAGATACCCAGAAAAGATGGGACAGATAATGGAGCAAGTAGCCGAAAAAATCAACAGCACTAAGTAGTGTTTTACCCTAAAAGTATATCCGAAAAACTTGGTTTTGATCAAGTATTAGATTCCGCCAAATCTCATTGTCAGACGGAAAGAGGTCTAAGTCACTTTGATAGAATTAAATGCTCATCAAATAGTGAACAGGTTGAACTATGGTTGAATCAGACGAATGAAATCAAAGAAATCCTTTCCAAAGGTGAATTGCCTCTGTCTATTGAGATAGACTTTGACCTTAAAGAAGGAGTGGCAAATATTGATGGATTCTTCTATGAGATTGAGGTTGTTCAGCAAATTTATGATCTACTATTGGTACTTCAGAAGGTGAGAACTTATGTTGACTCTCACGATGAGCAGTACCCATACCTGTTTCAGCTTTTTTCTAATATAGATATTGATTTTACGCTTATCGACCAAATCGATAAGGTAATAGACATAGATGGGCAGGTTAAGCCTAACTCTTCCAAGAGTTTAGAAAAGATTTCTCGAGAGATATCTAAGGCCGAAAGAAGTATTATTAGCAACTCAAATTCTTTGTTTAATAATGCAAAAGAAAAAGGTTTTTTAGGCGATACGGAATTAAGTATAAAAAACGGAAGAGTAGTGCTTCCCGTGCTTTCGGAATATAAGCGAAGAATTAAAGGAGTTCTCATTGATCAATCTGGAACAGGCAAGATATCGTACATAGAACCTTTAGAACTAGTCGGTTTAAATAACGAACTTGCAGAGTTACAGATAAAACGTAGACAGGAGATTATCGCAATTCTCAAAAGCCTTACTTCTAAGATTGTCATCTATTTAGATGATTTGAAACGCGGTAGACAGAGATTGGGAGTTTATGATTTTATTCGATCAAAGGCTAGGCTAGCACTAGATTGGGAATGTATCCTACCAAAATTTGGCTCTTCAACTCACGTCTTTAACGCTCAGCATCCTTTACTAAAGGAAAGATTAAAAAATGACAACCAAGACATAGTCCCTCTGGATTATAGATTGGACGAAGAGCAACGATTGATTGTGATCTCAGGACCGAATGCCGGTGGTAAATCAGTTTCTCTAAAGACAGTAGGACTACTACAGTATATGCTACAATGTGGTTTTTTGGTTCCATGTCTTGACGAAAGTACCTTTAGAATATTCGAGAATATTTTTGTGGATATAGGTGATGATCAGAGTATTGAGTCAGATTTAAGTACGTATAGCTCTCATCTAAAGTCGGCAAAACACATAATCAATTTTTCCAATGAAGATACACTGGTCCTAATGGATGAAATAGGGACAGGTACAGACCCAATGTTTGGAGGACCAATGGCGGAGGCTATTCTGGAGGAAATTCATTCTAAAAAAGCAAGAGGAGTAATAACAACACACTTTAGTAACATAAAGGCCAAAGCTGATAAATTGAAAGGCATGGTCAACGCTGCAATGCTTTTTGATATTGACAATCTGGTTCCCTTGTACAAGTTGCAGATTGGACAGCCTGGAAGTTCATTTGTGTATGAAGTTGCCTCAAATATTGGCTTGAACAAAAAAGTAATTCGTAGAGCTCAAAAGCTTACTAATACTAAACAATATGATTTAGACGCACTATTAGCAGAGGTGCAAACGAGGCAAGAGAACTTAGAGATAGAACAAGCTGAATTAGCAAGAAAGACTGCACAAGCCAATCACATAGAACAAGAGTATAAAGAGCTCAAGAAGACGCTTGATCTACAAAAAAAAGAAATATTATCAGAAGCAAAGAACAATGCAAATAAGCTGATAAATGACGCCAACAAAGAGATAGAAAAAACTATCCGTGTGATCCAAGAAAGTAAGGCTGATAAAGCTAAGACAAAAAAGATAAGAAAGCGTCTGGAGGAAAAAAAGCAGACAGAACCTATCGTTAAAACTGAAACATCGGGGACCTTTAAAGTAGGAGATAGGGTACAAATCATAGGAAGCTCTACTATAGGTCAGATCGAAGAGATCAAGAAAAATAAGGTGACATTGAGTGTAGGATCACTTACGACTACAACAAACATTTCCAAAATAGAAAGAGTAGGAAGAAAGACAGAGCGTGCCGTTAAAAAATATATAAGCTCCAAGTCCTATAATGAAAAACAAGTGAGTTTCAGACCAGAAAAAGATGTCCGTGGAATGCGAAGTTATGATGCTTTGTCAGAGATAGATGCTTGGCTTGATTCGGCTATAATCCTAGGAATAGGCACACTTAGAATTCTTCATGGAAAAGGAAATGGAATCTTGAAAATGGAGATTCGTAGACACCTAAAGGGGCATCCTGCAATAGAGCAAATTTCGTATGAAAGAGTTGATCTAGGTGGAGAAGGAATAAGCATATTGACGTTGAAATAAATGACTGGAGGGGTTAGGCTATGGCACGTATTGGTAACTGTTATTCCTGTATTGATTTATCAAATTTATGGCTTAGGTTTTTATATAAGGACGTTGCTAATAAGCAATCCGGACTACACAAAGCAACCTAAGTATAAACGCTTAATATGGAAAACGCATAGGCTTCAAATCGCACTAAACCCTTACTACAAAAAGCTTTCTAAAGAAGGGAAAAGAAAATTTTTATCACGCTTGGCTTACGTTTTTCCAAGGAAGAATTTTAAAGGAAGGGAAGGTGAATCTGTAACCATAGAAAAAAAAATAATAGTACTTTCAGCTTTGGTCCAATTGACTTTTGGGTTGAAGAAGTATGAACTACCTAGGTTCAATTTTGTTGCTCTTTATCCTTCAGATTTTTATTCAAAAATTTTGGATACTCAAGTTCGAGGATTGACTTTTACCAAAGGCCATATTTTATTAAGCTGGTTGGATACGTTAAAAGGATTTCATAACCCTACCGATAATTTAAATCTAGCTATTCACGAATGGTCTCATGCTTTACTTATAGATCACTCATTTGATCAGTCTCGAAGAATGTATGCGACACTAAATGAAAAGTCAGAGGATTTAGTTAACTACTTCAATAGGATTCAACAAAGTTCTAATCTCTTTCCTTATCTACGTTCGTATGCATTTACCAATGAGCAGGAATTCTTTGCTGTATGTGTTGAACATTTTTTCGAAACTCCAGAAACATTCAGAAGAGAGATGCCAGAAGTTTTTCAAATAATTTCATCCTTGCTTAACCAGAATCCTTTGAATTCTAGTTCCAATTATGCTCTGTGATTTTTTGATTAAGAATTCTAACATTTATTGAAGACCTTTGCACAAGTTTTTTGCCAAAAGATGAAACAATTATTTAGACACGGAGATACAAAAGAGTTCTATAAAACTGTAGGGAAGAAGGATGCCGCTACTTTTAATGGGGTAATGGTACATCCCTATTATAGCACATACGCAGTGGCTAGAGATGCCGAATGGACTAGTCGACAATTCGTCTTGGATATGAAGGAGTATGATGAAGAAGGGATAGGTACATATGTGAATGTAGAGCATAAGTCTCCTGCTCCGATAGGAGCTGAGGTAAGGTTCATTGCTACCATCAAGAGTGTACATAATAATGAAGTACATTGTACAATCACCGCTAGAGTAGGTAACAGATTAATAGCTAACATAGAGACTGGTCAGAAAATTTTGGATGCAGATGAACTAGAATCTTTAAAACGGGTATCAAAAAGTGGCTAAGAAAAAAGCAAGAGAGAACAGTATAACGCGTAATAAAAAAGCATTTTTTGAGTATGCGATAGATGAGTCCTTTGAAGCGGGACTAGTACTTACTGGGGCAGAAATCAAGTCAATCAGACTTAAAAAAGTAAGTATAGGAGAAGCATACTGTTTTTTTGATGATGCTGGCATCTTCAAAATAAAAGGTATGAGAATTTCGGAATTCAAGAATGCTGGATATATAGAGCAGAACCCTGATAGGGATAAACTTTTGCTTCTTACAAAGAACGAATTGAAAAAAATTCGGAACAAACTGAAAGATCAGGGGAATACGGTCATTCCGTTAGAAGTTTTTCTTTCTGATAAGGGTTATGCTAAGATAGAAATCGCTGTAGCAAAAGGTAAAAAACTGCACGACAAAAGAGACTCGATGAAGGACCGTGATGTCCAGCGAGAAATCGATAGATATTCCTAAAAAAATAGTCAGAGAACTC
>JBMYYN010000206.1:0-4411 GCA_049609445.1 Bacteroidia bacterium
AAGGGAACTCAGCTTGACTTTGTGTCTGAGTTTTATGCTGAATTTAATAATCTTGCTCCCGAAAAGAATTTATCTCAAATTTTTGCAACAGTCTCAAATAGAGGTAGAATAGGATTTGACTCACGGCTGCAAATTTAGTCTCCTTCTCTGTCTTAAAGCAAAAAAGGTTCAAACACTATGTGTTCGAACCTTTTTATTAAACTTGTTTATGCGATTAGTGTGCAAGAGCTGCATTCTTTGCTCTTTTACGTTCATGCTCTTTGAGGTATATTTTACGAAGACGGATGTTTTCAGGTGTAACCTCTACATACTCATCTGCTTGGATATATTCTAAGGCTTCTTCCAAAGTGAATATTTGTGGTGGGATAAGCTTCATTTTCTCATCAGCTCCACTACTTCTTACATTACTTTGTTTTTTTGCTTTGGTAAGATTCACAACCACATCACCAGGTCTAGAGTGCTCACCTACTACCTGACCTTCATATATATCTTGGTTAGGTGATACGAAGAACTTACCTCTATCCTGTAGATTATTTAAAGAATATGGAATAGCATTACCATTTTCCATACTGATTAAAGAACCATTGATTCTTTGAGGAATATCTCCTTTATGTGCTTGGAAATTTTTAAATCTATGTGAAATGATAGCTTCTCCTTGAGTAGAAGTTAGCAGTGTGTTTCTAAGACCTATTATACCACGAGATGGGATTTCAAACTCTAAGTGCATTACGTCACCTTTTGGTTCCATTGTAAGCATGTTTCCTTTACGAGTGCTTACGAACTCAATGACCTTTCCACTGTGATGCTCTGGCACATCTATAGTGAGTTCCTCTATAGGTTCGCACTTGACACCATCTATTTCTTTGATAATTACACGAGGCTGACCGATCTGAAGCTCATATCCTTCTCTTCGCATAGTCTCGATAAGTACAGATAAGTGAAGGACGCCTCTACCATATACCAAAAACGAATCTGCAGTAGATGTTTCTTTTAGCTTCATTGCAAGATTTCTTTCTAGCTCTTGCTCTAGTCTATCTTTGATATGTCTACTAGTTACAAATTTCCCTTCTTTACCAAAGAATGGTGAATCGTTAATAGTGAATAGCATACTAATAGTAGGCTCATCTATGGTGATAGATGGAAGTTTTTCTGGGTTTTCAGGGTCAGAGATAGTGTCGCCTATTTCAAATCCTTCTAAACCTGTTATTGCACAGATGTCTCCAGCCTGTACAGAATCTACTTTTACTTTAGCAAGACCGTCATATACGAATAGCTCTTTTACCTTTGATTTGGTAACGCTTCCATCTCTTTTTACCAAAGAGACTATTTGATTGACCTTAAGCTCACCTCTTTTAAGTTTCCCAATAGCTATACGTCCAGTGTATTTGCTGAAATCTAGAGATGTGATCATCATTTGAGTATCTCCCTCTTCTTGTACTGGTGGTGGAACATGCTCTAAGATTGCATCTAGAGCAGCGTACATATTGTCTGTCGGTTGCTGCCAATCTTCACTCATCCAACCATTTTTAGCACTACCATATACGGTTGTAAAATCCAGCTGCTCTTCACTAGCATCTAATGCGAACATTAGATCAAATACTTTTTCGTGTACTTCATCAGGAGTACAATTTTCTTTGTCTACCTTGTTAACCACAACTACGGGCTTCAATCCAGCTTCTAGTGCTTTCTCGAGCACGAAACGAGTTTGAGGCATAGGTCCTTCGAATGCATCTACAAGTAGAAGTACTCCATCAGCCATGTTCATTACACGCTCTACTTCACCACCGAAATCACTGTGACCTGGTGTGTCGATGATGTTAATTTTTGTGTCTTTGTATTGAACAGAAACGTTTTTAGAAAGAATCGTTATACCACGTTCTTTTTCAAGGTCATTATTGTCCATCACTAGTTCACCTGGTTTTTGGTGTTCTTTAAAGAATTGACAAGCTTCTAATATCTTGTCAACTAGTGTCGTTTTCCCGTGGTCAACGTGGGCTATAATAGCTACGTTTCTAATATTTTGCATACTGGCTAAATTAAAATGGGTGCAAAGGTAGGTATAATCATTCGGGATTTCAGATAAAACCTAATTACCTTGTTACGACACATTTGAATATTACTTTTGAAAAAATGAAAAATTCAATTCAAACTTCAAATTCAGATCTTGTTTCAATAGGTAAGGATCTGGCATCCATAAATTGGGGACAAGCTATTGCTGGTTCTTTATTGATAGGATTGGTCTCCGCGGCATCTGGGATATTACCTGTTATTTCCTTAATAGTAGGAGGACCATTAATGTTGGGCTATTGTCTATGGTCTTTAAAGATTGTTAGAGAAGAAGAGTTTAAATTGGACTACTTGTTTGATGGTTTTAAAAACTTTGGGAACTCAGTGGGCACTTATCTTTTAAATTTCCTTTTAGTAATACTATGGAGCCTTCTTTTAATAATTCCAGGAATAATAAAAGCGTTGGCATACTCGCAATCTATGTTCATACTTGCAGATGAACCGGAAATAGGGCCTATGGAAGCATTGAGAAAGAGCGAAGCAATGATGAAAGGTTATAAGACTAAATATTTTTTATTGGGCTTGATATTCATGTTGCTTTCGATTGCGTGCATATTTACATTGGGTATTGGCTTTTTCTTTTTGATGCCCGTGATGCAAATAACAATGGCCAAATTCTATGAGGAAGTAAGAGCTAATTATACAGGTGAGGAGTATAAGAGCACAGCTGAAGCAGATATAGAACAAATAGGTAGCGGAGAATAGTAACTCACTGCGGTTGCTTTAAAATAACAATCAATAAAAAAGCGGGATTATCATTTGATAAATCCCGCTTTTTATATTTGATTTAATTAATTAGTACGTGTTGATTTTAATTCGTTTCGTAAGCTCATCTACATCTGACTTGAATTTCTTGTCTGTGTCTATAAGGTCATTTACTGTTTGACAAGCGTGAATTACTGTTGAGTGATCTCTGCCACCAAAGTACATTCCTATATTCTTAAGTGAAGCTTGTGTTAGTTGCTTAGCAAAAAACATAGATATCTGACGAGCTTGCACTATCTCACGCTTACGAGTCTTGGACTTCATAAGATCTACGCTCACACCGAAGTAGTCAGACACCAATTTCTGGATAAACTCAATAGAAATCTCTCTTGAAGAATTTTTGACGAAGTTCTTCATCATCTTCTTAGTCATATCGAGATCAATCTCTTTTCTGTTAAGTGAAGCTTGAGCAATAAGTGAAATCAAAGCACCTTCGAGTTCTCTAATGTTGCTATCTACTTTATTAGCTACATATTCGATCACCTCTGGAGCAAACTTGATTCCGTCCTCATACATTTTTTGCTCGAGAATAGAAATACGAGTGTCAAAATCAGGATTTTGTAAATCAGCCGATAGTCCCCATTTAAATCTAGACAATAAACGCTCATCTACATCTTTCAAATCTTTAGGTGCTCTATCCGAAGTCAGAATAAGTTGCTTACCGTTTTGATGTAGGTAGTTGAATATTTGGAAGAAAATCTCTTGAGTCTTCTCTTTCTTAGCGAAGAACTGAACGTCATCTACAATAAGGACATCTATCATTTGGTAGAAATGTAAGAAATCATTGTAGTTGCCATTTTTTGCACTATCTACATATTGGTTTATAAATCTTTCAGAAGAAACATAAAGAACAGACTTGTTGCTAGAGATTTCTTTGATTCTATTTCCAATAGCATGGACTAAGTGAGTTTTTCCAAGGCCAACTCCACCAAAAATCATCAACGGGTTGAAGGCTGTTCCGCCTGGCTTATTAGCGACAGCATATCCAGCAGATCTTGCTAGTCTGTTGCATTCACCCTCAATGAAATTATCAAAAGTATAATTCGAGTTTAACTGTGAGTCAACGTTCAATTTCTTTAACCCTGGAATGATAAAAGGGTTATGGATATTGTTAGACAAATTAATCGGCATTCCCATTTCGTTCTTGTTATTATGAGTAACATTACGAGTAGGCATATTCACAGTGTATGGACGAGCACTTCCTACACTATTTTCTACGATTACATTGTATTCCAATTTAGAACCTGCACCTAATTCTTTTTCTAAGGTCTTTTTTAGAAGAGCTACATAGTGCTCTTCAAGCCACTCATAAAAAAAATGACTTGGCACCTGAATCGTTAAAACTTTTTCTTCAAGTTTTATCGGTTTTATAGGTGTAAACCAAGTCTTAAAACTCTGTGGATTAACATTATCCTTTATAGTTTGAAGGCATTTTTTCCACACAGTTTCATGTTGCTCGTTCATGTAAGTTTTTGGTTTTTAAATTGTTAAATTAGTTTTAAATCTTATGTAGACTTCCGTCGTTCTAAGATGGGTGCAAGTTGGGGCAAAAAAAGTTTCTAAAAAAATCTAATTGGTA
>JBMYYN010000207.1:0-4409 GCA_049609445.1 Bacteroidia bacterium
CATGCTTAAATAATAGATTCTTTGCATAAAGAACTGCGTTTCGGGGAAGAGTAATCTCCCGACCATAGGAATAGCATACTAACTAAACCAATAAAAGCCCCTTGCTTGAATCAAGCAAGGGGCTTTTAGGTTTTCAAAGTATCTTGATTCCTAATTCTAACTAAGACCAATTGAATATTTTAGAGCATCTTCAATTCGAATACTCTTTTTGTCTATGTATTTTTAATGGGAATTACTATCAGATCAATCTTATCATTATATATCTGTAGTTGTCTCAAGGTTTGTTGTAAATCTTCTTTAAACACTTCTACATTATCTCTAAAGAGTTGCTCATAATACGTGATACCACTTTTCAAGTTTTCAGAAAACTTAACTAGCTTTTTTTCATCCTTAGCTGATGATTTCATGAGAACTTCACTTACTTTTCTTTTCAGATAATCCACATATAGAGAAAGCTCCTTGACATACATGTTCGGACGATCATTTCTCGATATAGCATTCATTCTTCCATAAATATGATCTATCATCTCCTTGAGTGACATCTCTCTATCAAAATAAGCCATGTTAGGTCCAGGGCAAACACTTATGCCTTCTCCTTCTCTTCGTCTCTCGATATCATTATTTACCAGAGCTGAGGTGCCCAATCCAGTACATATACAGGCTTTTTCTGTTATTCTATCATACTCGGCACTATATTCTTCTTTGGATAGATCTGATTCATCCAATTCCTTTATTTTCAAATGTTGGTATTGTCTCGAAGCCGTGCACATCCCTTTATCATCGTAGCTTTTGTCAAGAGCGAGGTACTTCTTTGGGCAAGAACTTCCAGGTCTTCCCTTTTCCATTAGTTGCCTTTTCTCTTGATCTTTTGTATTGTCCCTTAGATTATTGAACGGAACTCCTAAGGGTGATATCCCACTTAGATATAAGTCCTTCTCTTCTGCTCCTTTAAGCTTATTAAGCGTAGGCTCATCTACATTCGTAGCCTCAGGCACAAGTAAAAAAGGCGTCCCCCAGCCGACAGAATCAACATTGTAGTAGTCCAATAAAAACTCATGTTCTTCGCTAGTTCCAACCCCTCCTTGGGCTGATATCTTTAGTTCTAGCATATCCTTAGGTACAGCTCGTCCGTCTCTTTCAAGGGCAGAAACAAGTGTTCCAAAAATTGCTTCTGAAAATTCGCCACGCTTATTTCTGAAATCCTCCAAAATCGGACCGAGCAACATACCTTCTGTTGCAAATGCATGGCCTCCACAATTTAGTCCGGACTCTATCCTGTATTCTGAAACCCAAATCCCTTTCTTAGCCAAGAACTGTCCTTGAATTAGTGCTGATCTATAGTCACTTACCTTTAGAATTATTTTCTTTTTGATAAATCCTTGCTCATTGGGATAAAAATCATCAAACTGTGATAAATAAGAATAGAGACGAGGACTCATTCCGGCAGACAGAATCACAGCGGACTCCAAAGAGCTGTTAGCAAATCCTCTAACTGCAGCATGAGCATCGTTGTATTCAATAGGCATTTTCTCACCGTCGACAAAGTTTTCTCTGTCCACTTTAGTCATGATATTTACGTCAAGACTCCCTTTCCTAAATTTCTGACTTACCCATTCTTTAGCCTCACTGAAACTAAGGTGTTTTCCTACTAGTTCGTCAAATTCCGCTTTGATCTCATTTGCATCAGGGAGAGTACTCACATACTCTTTTATTTTATCAAAATTGTCTGTAACCGAATTCTTAACTTCTTGTACCTTTTCGTCTACAAGATCATTCATCAAATCAAGATAAGCTGTTATTCTTTTTGCTCTAAAATCCTGTATCTTATCCGAGATCTCGTTATAGTTTATTTTGAATTTCTCACAGTACATCTTTCTAAGCTTTTCCAATAAAATATCATCACTCAAAGACATCACGGAGTCTATACCCAGATGAGAAACTTTAAGAGGTGTATCTACAGAAAAACCAATCCCTAGAACAGGGATATGAAACGTGTGTCCATTGGTCATAGTATATATAATTATAGTTTGCCACAAATGTGACCACATATACGCTGAACAACTATGACCATCATCATAAAACTCGTCAAACAAGTCATTAATTGGATGATATTATCCGATTTAAAAATGTATTTCCTTAAAACTTGAAAGATTACGGATTCTTTTTGCAACATCCTTAATAAAGTGACGGTATAAGTTCTTGTATTTTTTTTAGCCTTTGGTTAGAATATATTTGCATCAACTTATAAAGAAAGACCGAGGGATTAGGCCCATAGAAGTCTTAGCAACCTGAAAGATCAAAAACTCAAGGTGCTACATCCTATTCGCCTTGGCGAAACAGATAAGTTTCTATATCACCTAATCACATCTCGGACTAAGTTATTATGTCAAAATCAATAGAAAATTACCTGCGTCTAAGTGGTCTTGAGCCAATGGTTCAAACTCCTGAAATCAATTTCATAAATATCGGTGAGCGAACCAACATTACCGGTTCTAAAAAATTCGCAAGATTGATACTAAACAACCAGTATGATGAAGCTTTGGCAGTAGCTCTACAACAGGTTGAGAACGGTGCCCAAATCATCGACATAAACATGGATGAAGGTATGCTCGACGGCAAAGCCGCAATGGTGAAGTTCCTGAACCTAATCGCTGCCGAGCCCGACATATCTAGAGTGCCAGTGATGCTTGACTCGAGTAAATGGGAAATAATAGAAGCCGGACTAAAAGCTCTCCAAGGAAAAGGTATAGTCAATTCCATCAGTTTAAAAGATGGAGAGGAAGCATTCATAGAACGGGCTAAAAAAATAAAGAGATACGGTGCTGCTAGTGTTGTCATGGCATTTGACGAAAGTGGCCAAGCTGATTCGTATGAAAGAAGAATAGAAATATGTAAAAGAAGCTATGATATTCTAACCGAAAAAGTAAACTTCCCTCCTACAGATATCATTTTTGACCCAAATATCCTGACCGTGGCTACAGGCATAGATGAGCATAATAACTATGCCGTTGACTTCATCAATGCTACCCGATGGATCAAAGAAAACCTACCACATGCTAAAGTCAGTGGTGGAGTAAGTAATATCTCTTTTTCGTTCAGAGGAAACAATATTGTTCGTGAGGCCATGCACTCCGCATTTTTATTTCACGCAATACAAGCAGGCCTGGACATGGGAATCGTCAATGCAGGAATGATCGAGGTGTATGAAGAGATTCCTAAAGACCTTTTAGTAGCGGTGGAAGACGTCTTGCTCAACCGAAGAGATGACGCTACTGAGAGACTTGTAAACCTAGCTGAAACCATCAAAGGCGATGGCAAAAAGATAGTTCAAGACCTGAGCTGGAGAGAACAATCTGTCGAAGAACGCTTGAAGCACTCACTTGTAAAAGGAATAACCGAATACATAGATGAAGACACAGAAGAAGCAAGACAGCTTCTCGACAAACCTCTAGATGTAATAGAAGGACCTCTAATGGCCGGGATGAGCGTTGTAGGGGATCTGTTCGGAAGCGGAAAGATGTTTCTCCCTCAAGTAGTCAAGAGTGCACGTGTGATGAAAAAATCCGTGGCATATCTAAACCCATTTTTGGAGGCAGAGAAGAGCGAAGGAAGTAACCAAGGTAAAATCCTACTAGCAACTGTAAAGGGTGATGTTCACGATATCGGAAAAAATATAGTAGGTGTCGTTTTAGCCTGCAACAACTACGAGATAATAGATCTAGGTGTAATGGTACCTACTAAAACAATCTTAGATGAGGCTGAAAAACACAACGTAGACGTCATTGGATTAAGTGGGCTTATCACTCCCAGCTTGGACGAAATGGTGGAAGTAGCGACAGAGATGGAGCGACGTGGCATGAAAATACCGCTACTTATAGGTGGTGCCACGACTTCTCGCATGCACACAGCTGTGAAGGTAGCTCCTAAGTATTCAGGATCTGTAGTTCATGTGCTAGACGCTTCTCGCTCTGTACCTGTAGCCGGAAAACTTATAAGTGGGAGTACAAATGAAAGGTTCGCTGCAGAAATACGAGAAGAATACAGTGAACTAGCTGTGCAGCACGCAAGCAGGCAAGCTGACAAAGTGATTCTTCCTTTTTCTCAAGCTAAGGAGAATAAACTAACCCTTGATTGGGACGATTACGACACACTAAAACCTAATAAACAAGGAATACAAGTTTTCAAAGATTTTGACCTAAACATCCTAAAAGATTATATCGATTGGACTCCATTCTTCCAGACTTGGGAACTTAGAGGCAAGTATCCCAATATTTTTGAGGATGAGTATGTAGGTGAAGAAGCTAAAAAGTTATTTGCTGATGCTCAAGCTATGCTTGACGATATAATCTCAAACAAAAAACTGAAGGCTCATGCAGTTGCTGGAATATTTGAGGCAAATGAGATAAATG
>JBMYYN010000208.1:0-4393 GCA_049609445.1 Bacteroidia bacterium
CAAGTGAGTTTCCATCACAAGTTCTAGAGACTTACGGAAGTCTGATTCAAGACTTCTACTATCGCTCTTCCTATCTCCTGCCCTCTCGTGAGTGCCATCATATGCGACCCGTCAGGAATGACCATCGTTGCTTTTACATTTCGTATGGGAATAGTATGATCTGAAACTCCGTGGATGTGCACGATTTTCTGATTATACGATTTCTTATCCCAATTGACAATCATATCAACCGCACGTTTCATATATGTTTTATCCTTTCTGCTGAGCATTCTTATAAACGTCTCTTTTTCTTGATTTCTATCCGGCTCTACGATAGGCTGCAAGAATAGTGCTCCTCCGTTGTACCAACTTGTTGGAATAGCCTTATTGAGAGGGAAAACGCTCTGAAACCTATAGCGTCCTGGAAGCTCAGACGAACATTTGGCACTACTGATTACAATGACATTTTCTGGATTGAGTACGTCTGCTAGCTCTGAGCATATCATACCACCTAGTGATACACCTATCAGACTGTATCTTTGGTTTGTATCTATCTGAGAAATGAATCTCGTGGCATACTCACGCATTCTTTCCCCACTACGTGGTGTGGGGAGTTCCATATGCTTGAGCGAAAATGAATCTGAAAATTCCATCTTACTAAATATCTCATGATCCGAACCTTGACCAGGGAATAGGTACAACGTATGTGCTCCTTTAGAACTCACAGAAGCAAATGAAATCAATAGTAGTATAAAATATCGCATCCTTTGGATGCAGGACGTACTAGGATGGATTAAGTTACAAAAAAGCCCACCGATATTCGATGGGCTTTGATGTTTTGTGTATATGATTGTTTGTTCTCGATACATTCGCTTCGCAAATACTCGAACTGACAATCATATCTGCTGACAATATCCGCTCTACAAACAATCGAACTGACAATCGTATCTGCTGACAATATCCGCTCTACAAACAATCGAACTGACAATCGTATCTGCTGACGATATCCGCTCTACAAACAATCGAACTGACAATCGTATCTGCTGACAATATCCGCTCCACAAACAATCGAACTAACCATCAACGTTTCGCTAAGATTTGAACAGCTTCCTTAGCTTAAAGAGTACCTACATTGTTTAGATCCGCAAATGCTTGTTCTAAGCGAGTATTGAAAGTCATTTCACCTTCTCTCACCCACTTACGTGGATCGTAGTATTTCTTGTTTGGAAGGTCATCTCCTTCTGGATTTCCGATTTGAGAATTCACATACTCTTCTTTGGTAAGCATATAATCTCTAACACCTTCAGTGAATGCATATTGAGTATCTGTGTCGATGTTCATTTTGATCACACCATACGAAATTCCTTCTCTAATTTCTTCCAATGTAGAACCTGACCCTCCGTGGAATACAAAATCAACTGGGTTACTTCCTGTATTGAATTTCTCTTGAACGTGCTCTTGAGAGTTTTTCAAAATTACTGGAGTCAATTTTACATTTCCTGGTTTGTATACTCCGTGAACGTTTCCAAAAGCAGCTGCAATGGTGAATCTAGGACTTACTTTCATCAGCTCTTCGTATGCATAAGCTACTTCGCTTGGTTGAGTGTATAGCTTGCTGCTATCTACGTCAGTGTTATCTACACCGTCTTCTTCTCCTCCAGTGATACCTAGTTCTATCTCTAGTGTCATACCCATTTTGCTCATACGCTCAAGGTAGTTTTTACAGATTTCGATATTCTCTTCGATTGGCTCTTCTGAAAGATCTATCATATGAGAACTATACAATGGACTTCCAGTCTCTGCAAAATGCCTTTCACTAGCATCTAACAATCCATCTATCCAAGGAAGCAATTTCTTAGCAGCGTGATCTGTATGCAAGATGACAGTCGCACCATAAGCTTTAGCTAGTTCGTGAACGTGCTTCGCTCCAGATACACCACCTAAAATAGCTGCTTGCTGATTTTCGTTGCTCAATCCTTTTCCTGCGTAGAAAGAAGCTCCTCCGTTACTGAATTGGATGATTACAGGTGAATTCAATTTTGCTGCAGTTTCCATTACCGCGTTTACAGTACTCGTACTTGTTACATTTACAGCAGGTAGTGCGTAGTTGTTGTCTTTTGCGTGTTGAAATATCGCTTGAACTTCGTCTCCCGTAGCAACTCCTGGTTTGATGTTATGGCTCATATTTATTGGTTTCTTTATTGAGGTGCAAATTTAGTTTTTTATATATCATTTTCAATCGTGGTGAGATCGAGGACATTTACTCTACTCAAACGTCTGCAAATCCACTAGTTTTTTGTAGATTCCTCCTTGAGCTAGAAGTTGGGCATGAGTTCCTTGTTGTGCTATTTGACCTTGATCGAGGACCACTATTTTATCTGCATTTTGAATGGTACTCAGTCGATGTGCTATGACTATACTGGTTCTGTTTTGCATGACTTTCTCTAACGCATCCTGAACCATCTTCTCGCTTTCGGTATCTAGAGCTGATGTAGCCTCATCAAGTATCAGGATCGGCGGCTCCTTAGCTACTGCCCTTGCTATACTCAAACGCTGACGTTGCCCCCCACTCAGGTTCATCCCTTTTTCTCCTAGGTTGGTATTATAGCTATCGGGTAGATTTCGAACGAACTCATGTGCATTTGCAATCTTGGCCGCGTTCATAATCTGATCTCCACTCAGGTAGTAATCACCCATCTTTATATTATTGGCAGCGGTCTCGTTGAACAAAATAGCATCTTGGGTCACTATCCCCATCATACTACGTAAAGCTGTCAAATCAATGTCTTTGACATCTTGGTCGTCTATCATTATCGAACCAGCATTCAACTCATGAAACCTTGGAATCAAATCTACCAAAGTAGACTTTCCTCCACCTGAAGGTCCTACTAAAGCTATAGTCTCACCTTTGTTTATAGTGAGGTTGATATCCTTAAGCACCAATTTATCCTCATACCCAAAACTTAAATTCGATATCTCGATTGCCTTATTAAAGCTAAAGTTTTTAATGCTCCCTACTCCACTTTTTTCTATTTCAGAAGTGAGAATATCATTGATTCTGTCGAGAGATGCTGAACCCTTTTTAACTCTAAAAAATGCCTCAGAAATCGCTTTGGCTGGCGGAATCAACTGAGAAAAAATAGCTATATAGCCGATGAGAATAGAACCCGTTAGTGCCGAGTTATCATTCAGAATAAGCGACCCACTGTATATAAGGATACTACTCATCACTATACTGCCCATAAACTCACTCAGTGGAGATGCTAAAAACTCCTTTCGGTGCAGTTTGACCATTAGTCTAAAATGATCATCGTTAAGATCTTTGAACTTACTTTCACTATCCTTTGATGCACTAAAAGCTTTGATGATTTTGATTCCGTGTAAACTTTCCTCCAAATGAGAAAGCACTTCTGCCAATTTCTCCTGACCAGCTTGAGCTGCATGCTTTAGTTTCTTACCAATACGACTAATGAGAAATCCGCTGATTGGCAATACGACAATCACAAACAGGGTAAGCTGATGGCTCATCACAAACAATGCTACCAGAGGAATCAAAATAGCTATAGGATGCTTAAAATAGAGCTCTATCACTCCTAGCAAACTCCACTCTACCTCTTTGACATCATTCGTAAAACGTGAGATGGTATCTCCTCTTTTCTCCTTGTTGAAATAGCTAAGAGGAAGCTTCAGAATGTGGTTGTAGATCCGCTCTCTAATATCTCGGACCACAGCACTTCGTACATACGCCAAGTTAAAGAATGAAAGATATAGCGAGATGTTTTTAAGCATGAAGGCTATGATGATGCCGATAGAGAAATATATCAAAGCCTGATACTCTCCCCATTCGGCTATTTTCATTCCCATCGAATAGTCAAAGTACTTTAACCAAGAGTCAGGGTTAGCTGATAATTCTACTGGTGTTAATTCTCCTTTGTTTCCATTGAATATTACTTCCAAAAATGGTATAACCATACCTATACTGACCACATTAAACATGGCAGTAAGTATATTGAAACCAAAGAACTGATATAGCTTTGAGCTATACGGCTTAGCTAGCTTTAGTATATGTTTGAATTTAATCAAGGCTGCGAAGATAATCGCTTCACAGATTAACTACGGAAAAAAGAAATCTCCAGCGATTATCCCTGCGTAAAATTCGTCGAGAAGTTCACCTGATGTCGAATACCTCTCGATTTTACTTTTAGAAACATAGTCCACTATGTCTGATAGATAAACATCCCCGGTATTGGCATCTACACCAATCTTGTAATACACTTTATCTCCTCCCTCTATCCATTTAGATGGAGTACTATTATAAGAAGCATTCACCTCCCATATTCCGTCTTCGACATAGAGAAATCGATCGTTCATAGCGTCATATTTTAACGAGATTGGCACGCCTTCAACTTCTCTA
>JBMYYN010000209.1:0-4381 GCA_049609445.1 Bacteroidia bacterium
CTTCTTTTTCACAACCGCCAAAAAGAAAAGCAAGAACAGCTAACAAGAAAAAGGAAAAGAAACCTCGACTAATTTGAGAATATCGCATTCCCAAATATAAGAATTTTCACTTTAAGCTAGAATATCTCGTTATCATGAAAAATGCATAAGCCCAATGCCTAAAGCCCATAAACCAGTGCTGTTCAGAAGTCCACGGGCATTTATGGAGTTATTCCCTACTGAGTTACACTACCAAATACTGCAAGTATCATCTAGTAAAGAAGCACTCTTCCCTTCTACGTATTTCTACTTAGAAACATACGTCATTCTACCTATTTACCAGCCCTAGATTATTAAGGAGTTTTGTACTTATAAAATTATACTAAAAACAATGAAACAATTTTCGCTTATTACTTTATTACTTTTCACGTTTAGCTCATCTTATGGACAACTGGACATGGGCACACACCTGATTCTAGGTTATGGATCCGGGTCTACAGGAATCAAAAATGCGTATAGTGCACCTTATATTTCTAAAGGAAATGGAACGCCATCTGGCGAGTATTTAAATGATAGATTTAATTACTCCAGTTGGATGTTCAAAGTATCTCATTGGGATGAAAATCTTTATATCGACAATGAACTGTCTATTGTAATGAGTGCAATCCCAGGCATAGCAGGTCTAATCAGTGGCAATGGTTCTAACAAATCTTACTTACCTAACTCAGGTTATCTTAGAAAAATAGATGACAATTCTGGAAGCTCTGATGCTGAAGCAGTTGGACTTAATGCTCCAATATTCATGTTTGACATCGCGGCAGGTGGAAGCGGGTGGTATGGAGGCCTTATTTGGGGTTATTCTCTATGGGGGATGGACGATGTTCGAAACATCTCCGCCGGATCAGGCACTACAATGGCCATGAATGAAGAAATGGATATGATGCAGCATTTAGGTTTATCTCTTAAAAAAAGCTTCGAAAGTCCTGTTGGTCCTACTATGGCAAGTTTGGAGGTAAACCGTCTTTCTAAGTTGCAGGATGGACAGCCAGACCTTAGAAGAAAAGGTATAGAGTCTGTACTTTCTCTGAGAGCATATACAGACACTGACAATGGTGCTTTTAAAGGAATATATGCAGAGGCCTATTACAGATTTCAAACACTAAACACGTATAAAGCTAAAGGTGAAAGTGATATTCCTCAGTACCTAATTGACTCACCCAAACCAAACATTACTATGAGTAGCATTGGTATCAAAGTAGGCGGCGTCCTAAGTTGGTGGTAAGCAAAAATGAAAGTTCTTAACTTTTGATAGTAAAAAAAAGGCTGCTTTTTTCAAAACAGCCTTTTCCTAATTTTCTCTTAAGTAAGCTTCTACTCTACCCAGTCAGCGATAAACATGTTGGTCTCGTGCGTCCCTCCGTTGTTACGGTTACTCGAGAATACCAACTTTGTACCATCAGGTGAGAACATAGGGAAGCTATCAAATACTCCATCAAATGTTACTTGCTCCAAGTCTGATCCATCCATATTCATCATAAAGAGATTGAACTGTGGTCTACCTCCGCCTTTAGCACTTTTGTGATTACTGCAGAATATTACTTTTTCGCCACTAGGATGGAAAAATGGTGCCCAATTAGCTCCACCTAAATCTGTAATCTTTTTCAAGTCAGAACCATCTACGTTGCACACATACAATTCCATTTCCGTTGGTTGAACTAAGTTCTGTGCCAATAAGTCTTTGTACTCCTTAATCTCCTCCTCCGTCTTTGGTCTCGAAGACCTAAAAATAAGCTTTGTTCCATCCGGAGAGAAAAATGCTCCTCCATCATAACCCAATTCGTGAGTTACTTGCTGTACATTGCTTCCATCTATATCCATTGTGAATAGCTCTAAATCACCTGTACGTGTACTAGTGAACACTATTTTATCTCCTTTAGGACTAACAGTAGCTTCCGCATCATAGCCTTCTCTGTCTGTCATTTTCTGTACAATGTTACCCTCTAAGTCAGCTACATATATTTCAAAATCTGGATATACAGGCCATACATACTTAGGACCGTGTGGTGGCTCTGGCGGACATGCTTCATCTCCTTCATGCGTACTTGCATAGATAATGGTACTGTCTCCAGGCATAAAATAACTACACGTAGTTCTACCTTTACCAGTACTTACCAATGGAGCTATTTCAGTCTCCCAAGTTTGATCTATACCTGTTACATAAATCTGATCACAAGGTGCATTCCAAGCTGGATTTTTAGCTTGAAAAACCAGTTTATCTCCTGCAAACGAGAAATACGCCTCCGCATTATCTCCACCAAAAGTCAATTGCTTGATGTTCGCTAGGTGTTTTTCACCTTCATAGTGAATTGAATCTGCCACTTCCGTAGCACCACTATAACCATCCGAATGATCGTGGTTATTTCCTTTCCTACAACCAATTGTAAATATGATTGCTGCAAGTATTAAAGTATATTTCATGTTTAGTTTTTGTTTTTTTAGAGCGGTGCAAATCTACAACAATTCGTACTCAAAAGTAGGATGCCCTGAATTCGCTTCTTCATCGTAATAACTTACAAATCTCATCTTAAACCTATAGCCAGAATAAGTCGAAATTAGGTACGTAACATTTTCGGCTATTTCGTAAGCCCCTTTGTTTAAGTTATACGATTTCCAATCCCAACCGATGACTGTTTTATCTCCATCGAGTCGTATCACATCGAAGTTTTCATCCAGCACTTCTTCAAACGACTGCTCCACTGAATACGCTAACGAGCTCCCGAGAATAGCACCAAATATTTCGTAATCTTGGGACTCATCTTCTATAGTAATGTACTCTGTATACTTTCCAAAAGCAATGTCATATTCTGTTTCTGCTGGTAAATCTACGCTTTCTAATTCTCTCAAGTTGTAATAAAAAGATTCCTTGTCAACGAGTTTATAAACTTCATAATCCGAACCCAACTTGTTGTACCATATCTGTACGCCGTTGTCAGTCCTTTCTATCTTCACACATATGAATCCCATATGAACGTAATCATTGTCAAAACCATAATCTAGAACATAAATTTGGTCTAAAGCTAGCTCCCACTGACTTAGTTTATTAGCCGTATCATTTGACAGGTACAAAAAGTCCAAACCAACTGTATCTTCTAGCTCGTGCCAGTTAAGTTCAGTTTTAGCAGCACGCATACTTCTGAAGTAATTCAGCCTAACTTTATCCCCGTCAACGTACAAATCCCAATCCATCGGGCTTGCCTCTCCTACTATTTCACCTTTTTCCAATGAAAAAAATGCAACGTCTCTCTTATACTCTCCCGAACTTATAAACTGGGACCTATTTATTCTTTCCTTGGCTGGGATAGCTGTCTCCTTCGGGAAACATGCTGAAAAGAAAACCACTAATACTAATCCGCTATTTTTTAAAAAATTCATATCGTACATTGATAAAATATGTTCTACCTGGGCTTACTGAAACATAACTAGTACTTGGTGTGTGAGCTCCAACTTCGGTGTTGTTACTGTCTATAGTTATAACGTTCAATATATTTCTGGCACCTACTCCTATTCTAAGTTTTTTGTTTAAGAATGACTTGTTATAGGTCAGATCTAACATCGAATACGCATCTTGCTCTCTGAGGTTGACAGATTTCCCTGTACTATCGGAGAACACTCTAGAAGAAGCTCCGAAATAATTGAAGAACAAGTTTAAACTACCATTCAGTTTTGGGAATTTCATAGTAGGATTCACCACCAATTGGGGTGAGAAATAGTACTTCTTTTGTGAACCTTCGATTCCATTGTAAATACCTGTATAATTAAAGGAAGTATTGATTGCTAGCTTCTTCCCTTCTACTTTCTGATTGATTCCACCACCTACACTTCTAAATACTCCAATATTGTAATATTTCGCGGATATAGGACCTGAAACGACAAGATCTATCTTGTCAACAATGTCATTATAAAAACCTTCTACATTAGTCGCAAACTTCAGCTTATCTGACTTAAAATACTTGGTATACGAACCTGTCAACGAGTGTGACGTTTCAGACTGCAAATTAGGGTTTCCAAACACCTCATGTCGACTATCGTTTAAGTCAAGATACAGCTCTTTGAGAGACGGTGCTCTGAATCCCTTGCCAACAGCAAGTTTAAAAACCTGTGAATTGGGTAAAGTAAATCTAGTCTGAAGAGAATATAACAATGGAGATTCAAATGCAGAGTTGTATGCATATCTAAGTCCTCCTCTCATCAAAAAGTAACTGGTTATCTTTTTTTCTGCACTTACAAAAAGTGCTGCATCTAGTTGTGATTGTTTTCCTCCATCAATTCTATCTCCAGTTCCTGTCTCTACGTTACCATCAAAACCTATGAGTGTCTCTATACCCAATGTCTTCTTCCTATC
>JBMYYN010000210.1:0-4378 GCA_049609445.1 Bacteroidia bacterium
GAAACTAGAGCACTTCTGAGTAAACAGAGTCAAAACTTTGAGATTGCAGTAGCTCAATTTATTCAATTAATAATCAACAAACTAGAGAATAAGTACAACATCAAAATAAGAATGAGCCATGACTTTATTGATGCTATAAAAGAATATGATGCTCACTTCGAAAATCTTGAACCAAACTTAGATAAGCATATACAAATTGAATTGAATCTTGCTCTAGCTCAGGGTCAAGAAGAAATCTTATTAACTCCTAGTCATCTCGTGAATCTTGGGTCCACCAAAGCTACCATACGTCAAGAGAGCCAGACAGACACAGATATCAATCTGGGAAGACTTGCTAAAACCTACAAACTACTTGATAGATATGAGACAGCAGCTGAAAATGCAAGAAGTAAAGGACTATCCATTATCGGTAAAAACATAGGTAACAACTGCTCTCCTCCTGTGTCTAACGCTAGTATCACAGATGCACTAAACAAACAGGCGAAGAAGGTATATGAGCTATTTGCTAAGTATCCTGCTAAGTGGCCCATTATACGATCAGAGTTTAAGTCTGTAGCTAATATTATAGAGAAAGAGACAATACGGAGGCAAAAAATAGCCTAATTACTCTTTTGTGGCTCGATAATAAAAAAGCCGTCATTCCCTTGTTTCTGGTAAAGAGGCATAAAAATATTGCCATTTGTAGCAGAGAGAATATCTCCATACTGATTTGTTGCTAGCACTTCACTTTTGTATATCTTCTGAAAATTTGTGAATCCAGGCTCCATAGTAAAGTCCTCAGTATCATCGATTTCATATCGCTCTACGAGTTTGAAGTGGTTATGTTTGGGACCTAGTTCATCAGAAAGCAAATCCTTAAGATCTTCCAACTCCCAATATGCCATATCTTCTAAGGCACCAGTATGATGAAAACATAGCTTAGAAAAAGCTTCGTGTTTTATCATACTCTTTTTGCTATGGTGCTGTCCGGCTTCAAATGCAAGACCACAATGTCCCTTATTGCTCATCCAATGAAGCATGGTACCATCTAGGAAGCCAGAAAGACCAGTCACAAAAGGAACATCTAGTTTGTTTACAAATTCTAAGATGTGTTTCTGCTGAGTAGTCACGATAAACGGAACCGTAGGAGCTGACGTAGTATGCAGATCTATGAGATATGACGAAGAGTATTCTCCCCTATTTAACTCGTTGTTTATAAGCTCTTTAATTTGCTCTTTTTCATCAAATTCTTCACCCTGCTCATCCGCAGATAATGTTTCATTCCAAATCCTATTTAGGTCGTGAGTTAAGTATCGTTTGTTTTGAGAAAGAGCCTTAAGGTTACCTCTGATTGCTATTACCTTTCCTTTTATGTTTCGGTCCTTGTATTCATTTAATACATTTTCTAAAGCAATCACACCTTGATGCTCATTTCCATGCAATCCTCCAACAAAAATGACTAAAGGCCCGCCTGGCTGACCCTGAATCTCCCCTATTATTCTATCCACTACTTCTTAAATATTCCCGTCCACTTAGCTACTTGAACTATGTCACTATCGCTTACTAAACCAAGTAAAAACTGATTCTCAACCACCAATGCACAGTCTGCTCTAGTCTCTGCCATTTTCTCTATAAGCTCACTTGTTTCCATATCTGGAGTTATACTTAAAAAACGAGTACTCATTATATCTCTTAAAATCTCTGGTTTTTCCTTCATCGTGTGATAGCGTAGTATCTCCCTCGCAGTAATTAATCCTACTAGCTCATTCTTATGATTTTCTACGGGAATAGATCGTATGTTTTTCCAATCCATCATATTCACTGCTAGCTCGACAATATCATCCTCCTTAGCGATGTACAATTCTGTCTCCATAATATCCTTAGCTGTAGCAAACTTCCGTTGGGCTACACTAGCTTCCAAATCCACATTTTTCCATAAATGAACAGGCTTAGACGTCATCTGGTTATGGTAGATAGCTGCAGTGATATTTTTACTTGCTTCGTTGGCAGTAGAGTCTTTTCTGAGTGTATTGAAATTGTCCAAAATCCAACTTGCTCCACTTGTATTTCGCTTAAGACGACTACGTACTACTCCAAGCAACTCATCTATAGAATCCTTATCTATACCTGCTTTATTAAGTCCGTCTTCAGCAATTGGCAGGAGTATATTTCTAATAAGCTTGTCCGCACTAACGGTTTTACCAAACCACTTAAACTTAGTATCTAATCCGTTTCTACAAGCATTATAGAAGTTGTATCTACAGTCCTCAAAATGAACCATTTGCGGCAAGTTTTCATACTCTTGAGGCATCCCGTGCATCACCCCTAGCCAAAATGCCGCATTCGCGATTTCATCTTTGACCGTTGGTCCAGATGGGATATACCTGTTTTCTATTCTAAGATGAGGCTTTCCTCCACCTACTCCAAAACACGGTCTGTTCCACTTGTACACGGTACTATTATGCATCTTTAGTGCCTCAAGTTCTGGAATTTTGCCTTGATTCAAAGTTTCTAATGAATCCTCGTCTTCATCACCAGCAAAGAATATGTTAAATCGGCTGATGTTATCTTTATACAAGTCCACCACTGTTCCTTCTAACCATTGACGACCGAAAGTCACACGTGGTTCTTGTTCTCTTTTTATATTGGTACTAGTCCGTGTATCTACACTCTGCTGAAACAATGCTATCCTAGTCTCTTTCCAAAGCCTCTTGCCTAGTAACAAAGGGCTATTGGCTGCAATAGCCATCACAGGACCAGCTATCATCTGAGACCAATTGTATTTGGCAGTGAATTCTTCTGGACTGATCTGCATGTGAATTTGAAAACTCGTATTGCACGCCTCAAACAGAATATTGTTGTGATTGGTTATCAGTTCATCTACACCAAGTATATTCAGTTCAAAATCGCTCCCTCTCTGACCTTTTATCACATCGTCTAGAGCTCTATATCTTGGATTTGGAGTGATATGATCAAACTGAAGATGTTCCTTCCTAAGCGTAGGTAAGATCCCCGTCATCACTATCTTAGTATCTTTGTCCTGAGTCACTTTGTGAGCTTTTGCCATCAATTCACGGAGCTGTTTTTCCATTCTTTTGAAACAATCTGATTCAAAATCTTGAGGGTCTAGATTAGCTTCAATATTGAACGTCGCTATTTCGGGTACAAAGTGCGGGTCATCTATAGCGTCCAATATTTCTAAATTATTGGACTTGGGTAGAAACTCATTATCTACGAGGCAAAGCTCTTGTTCTGCCCCTATCCTTGTGATTCCACTTTCTATTTGCCCATTTTCAAGCATTTGTTCCAATGCGTTGATATCGTTGATCAGCATCCGCGTAAAACGCTTCTTTGCTTCAGGGTCAGAAAACTTATTTACAGATTGATTTCCCATGTTTAGATTAGCTTAGGGCTAAAATAGCTGATTGAAGTTAAAAAAATAAGGAAGCTGTCACATTAGAATCGTTTTTTTAAAATTTAGATATGTGTACTTTAGCCCCCTTAATATATCAAATGAAGATAAACGGCCATTCACACCTACTTCCATACCCTGAGCAAATACCTCAGTTTATGAAAGACAAAGAAATTTTTTGGATTGACTCTGACCGCAAGTTTATGCGTCAAAAAAACTGGCAAAGACCAATAACTGCAGAAAGTTTCTTCCTAAATGAAAAATTGGAGTGGATGGATCAAAACAATATTGACCACGCTGTGGTACTCAACCTCTCACAACTTTATGGTAACGGACTGACTCATTCTGTAATGAAACAGGCTCTACGATTTCAAAATGACTTCAATGCCCAGGTACAAGCGGAAAACAATGGTAGATTTACGACTGGATTTGTGGTTCATGCAGGATTCGTAGACGGTGCTTTATGGGAAATAGAAAGATGTGTTGAAAAACTTGGTCTTAAAGTACTTTGCTTACCTACTCATTATCTAGACACAGCAGGAAACTGGAGGGTAATATTCAATAAGGAAACAGAACCTATCCTTGAACTAGCCAACAAATACAACCTAGCCATAGAAGTACACCCTTACGACGGAGAAAAGTTTATCAAACTAGAAAATACTTCATGGAGGTTTCATCTCATTTGGATGCTGGCACAATGTGCTGATTCATATCACTTTTATACCTTGAATGGCTACTATGAAAAATACCCGAATATCAGAACTTGTTTTGCTCACGGTGGACAACTGAATCATATCAACATAGGTAGAAGAACGCAAGGATTTGATGGTAGACCAGATTTATTTGAAGGCAAGGAAAGACCTCGTAAGGCAATTGGTCATCCTAATATTTACTTTGACACGCTAGTACACGACACGGTATCATTCGAAGTGATGCTCAAAAGACAACAAAGCACTGATCAAATTTTGATGGGATTAGACGACCCTT
>JBMYYN010000211.1:0-4372 GCA_049609445.1 Bacteroidia bacterium
TCCATAGTAGATGAGCGAGTCGTAAACTACTTGCATTCCAGGATAGAAGCTTGCCTGTGAGACCAAAGTGTCTTCTTTTGTTTGGTTTTCAGATAGGACTAGTTGTGCAAAAGGATAACCATTTGCTTCGTAGGTATAAAGTAGATCATCTTGAAGTTTCTTGAACTGAGCCAAGTCGAGAGTCCTATTTGTATTTTTTGGAAGGTAGCCTTCTGCTATATTGTGAGAGTCTAGTACGATATACTTGTATTGTTGGCCCACTTGAATGTTAGCCCATATTGTATCTTGTTTTTGAGTAAGGCTATCTGCATAAACTCCGAAATACCCCATTTGTTGATAGTTTTTGATCCTAAGGTTCAGTGACTTTTCTGTGGAAATAGAGTCTATGACATTCTCAAAAGAGATTTTTCCGTTATCTACGATACCTAAAGTCAAGTCTTGACCATTTGCTATCAGACTAATAGTCAATAAGCTCCAAATTGAAATAACTTTGTACACCGTTTGCACAAAGATAAACGATAGACCTGTAGCACTAGTATAAAACCATGGCCGGAATTTACATCCACATTCCCTTTTGCAGAAAAGCATGCTTTTATTGCGATTTTCATTTTTCGGTTTCTATGAAGACTAAGAGTGAAGTCTTGGAGGCTCTTAGCAACGAGATATTTGAGAGAAAAGGACTAATAAAGGATGAGGTGGTGGAGAGTATTTATTTTGGAGGAGGTACGCCTAGCGTCTTGTCCAGGGCGGAATTAGAAGGAATATTGTCAAAAATTCAAGATAGTTTTATAATTAAACAAGACGCAGAAGTCACTTTTGAATGTAATCCGGATGACCTTAACCCTGAATACTTACAAAATCTTTTTGATGCAGGAATCAACCGTTTGAGTATTGGAATACAAAGCTTCAATGATAAGCACCTAAAATGGATGAATAGAAGTCATAATAATGACCAGTCTATACAATGCATAAGTGATGCAGCAGCTATCGGGTTTAAGGACATCACTATTGATCTGATATATGGAATCCCTCAAATGTCAACTGAAGAGTGGGTAGATACCGTAAAGAAAGCACTTCAAATGCCTGTAAATCATCTAAGTGCATATAGTCTGACTCTTGAAGAAAATACGCCATACCACAAACTTGTCACACAAGAAAAGTACATGAAACCAAATGACGATCTTGCATCTGAGCATTTTAACAAACTGGTGGATATTGCTACGGAGTACGGATGGGAGCATTATGAGGTTTCTAACTTTTGTAAAGTAGGAAACTACTCAAAGCATAATACATCTTACTGGCAAAATAAAAAGTACTTAGGACTGGGGCCATCCGCACATAGTTTTGATCATGAATGTAGATACTGGAATGTGAGTAGTAATAAAGAGTATGTGCGACTATCTCAAGAGAACAAACCTACATATGAGAAAGAGATTTTGTCAGGGGCAGATCGATTGAATGAAGTCTTGCTAACCGGCTTACGAACCAAGTGGGGAGTAGATCTAGATGCAATCAATGATCATTTTCAATACGATATTAAATCAGACTATAAAAATGAAATAGAAGAGTGGGATAGTAATGGATGGCTAAGGTTAGTGGGATCTCGATTGATTCTTTCCTCGACGGGCCTTCTTTTTGCAGATTATATTGCTAGTGAGCTGTTCCTATTAGAAACTGTTTAGGTCACTCATCCCAAACGTTGTCGTAGTCTTTGTTCTCTATTTCTTCATCTTCGAGTGACCCTTCGCCTTTTATGGCTTTAATGAATTTTACTCTTTCTTTTTTGACTTCTTCTTTCGCATTTTGAGTGACAGTAGCTCGGTCGTATCTGATCTTTAAGTCATCTGGAGTCCCTTCCATTATTATATATGCTGTTAGGCCTCCTTTGCTGTTTTTCTCAATGCGTTTGTCATTTTTTCTAGCTATCCATTTCGCTTTGTTTGCCAGTAACTCAGCTACACTCAGTCCCATGTTGTACCGCATTTCATTTTCGAAAGTATGTGTTCCTTCTATCTCCAAGTTCATAGCATTGTTTTCTATCATCATTTTAGGAATGAAGATAGTTTGATCAAAAATCTCAATACTATTCTTCAAAGTTTTGAATTGCACATTTTCCAGATCCTCGATATTCACAAAGCTCGACAATTCCCTAAGAGGCTCATATCCAACAAGAGCACCGTTTTCTACAGTCACATCGGCTTTGGCGTACAGTTTTGGTAGTATAGGTTCGTAGTTTTTGTCGAGGATTACTTTAGCCAATATTTTTCCAGATAGTAGACCACTTAGGTGTTTGTCAGTAATCTCAGACTGCTCAAAATTGTTAAACTGCTTAAGAAGTTTAGTAATATTTACAGACTCAATGTCGGAGTTGATGTCTAATAGATGATTTTCGCCCCATTTTTT
Source organism: Bacteroidia bacterium (assembly GCA_049609445.1). Taxonomy (GTDB): domain Bacteria; phylum Bacteroidota; class Bacteroidia; order NS11-12g; family UBA9320; genus UBA9320. Next base: position 2,404 of record JBMYYN010000211.1, read on the forward strand.
TAACCCAATAGAGGCGATAACGCGTCCATCTAGAGCTGTGATCTCACATTTAGGCATTTCAACTTTTATTCTGTCAGAAATTAGAACACCTTTTAAATTCTCAGCATTAAAGTCATTGTACCAGAAGTCTTGTATGTCCGTTTTAAGTCGAAGTTTTATAGGAAGAATCTCTTTTGAAGAACTTGCAGCCTCTGATCCACCGTCGACATTTGACATAAATTCGTTGATGTTTAGGTGTTTAATATCCAAATTGCCAACAAGAGTTGCATTGGACTGCTCATTGAATAGAGAATTGTAGTTTTCTAATATTCCTTTGAGAGAGGCATTTGTGCTATTGTATTTCAAGTCGGCCCTATTCACGACCATCTTATCATTATTGGCACTGATATCTAGATTTAGAGATTTTATTTCAATTTTTGGTTCTTGGATTTGGGCTTTAATGTTGTTTGCAAGCACCTTTCCAGAAAACTTAAAGCTATTTGGACTGACTTCTTCGTATTCGAGATCATAAGTGAGTTTACACTTGCCATCTAGTTTTATTCTTCCATCTGAAATGGAAATCTTGTCGTGTGGTCCGAATCCTCCTACAAAAGGGGCTGATAAGTCCGCTTTGCCATCCCAGGTGATTTGAGGTTTCTCAAAATCTGAGACTGTGATAAGGCCGTTTAGACTATTTTCTCCAGATTGGGCTTTTTCTATTTGACAAGTAGCTTTACTTGTTTTTAGATTATCTATGTTTGGCATAGATAATTCTCCAACTGCATTGACCTCAGTCATAGATAATCCTTTTTCTTTGATGTTTATATTGGTGTTCAAAGCCGAGAACTCAAATCCGAATGAAGGGTGGTAATTGCTATGTGACTTGCCTTTGAAATACCCATTTATTGAAATTTTCCCTTCTATATCTATCCCTGACAAGGATTCTGAGATGTTTTTGGGAAGTACACTTAGCAGTGCATTGGTATTGGAATTTTTACTTGAGAAGTTAATGTCATATTCAGGTTTGTCACTGAAATTTACACTGCCCTCTGTGTTCAATTGTACACTAGCTATTGCTAGAGAGCTTGGGTCTATTAGGACCACTTCAGACTCGGTATTTACCTCAATTCCAGATGAGATTACTAAGTTCTTTTTTGAAATAATCTTGTCCCCAGCAGTTCCGATTGTGGCACTATCTAGCGTTGACCGAACTTTTAGTTGGGTGATATTTCCGTTATATCTCAGTCCGATAGAGGATGACGGCGTATATGATGTAGCACTGAATTTACTAGGAAGGTGACTATATTGTATGTTACAATCCTGTAGAGTGAGGTTCTTTATTTCGAAACTGACAGGAGAGTTATTCTTATCATCTGAGGGCTTAAAAATGTCATAGTTGGTGCCTTTATTTAGGTCTGCAACGTATAAATCGGCTCCTCTCAGAGTTACAGCGTCTATTATATATTCTCCTTTGTATATCCTAAAAATATTTATGAATAGGTTAAGTTCATTTGCTTGTAGGAGTTTTTTGTTGTAGTGAGAGGTGCTCTCGTCTATGCTTACTTCTGTGAATTGCACTCCTAGTTTAGGGAAATCTCTAATGCTCGAAATATTAATGTCCGATACACCCACTTCTACTGCAAGTGTTTTATTGATTTCGGTGATTAGAATGGGCTTGACATGAGTGTAGAAATAGTAGGCTAATGCCCCTCCAGCAATGCAAGAGAGTATAGTAATGATGCCTAGTATTTTTAGTATTCGTTTCACGTTAATTTATTTCGCAAAAGACGCCATAAAGAAGTCTTTCGAATAGTACAACGAATCAACAATACACATTGATGTGTCTACTTATGTATTTATAAATTGAAAAACGGAAGTTGTGTAAACAAAAAAGTCCCGCCGAAGCGAGACTTTGTTTGTGTGGGCAATGTTGGATTCGAACCAACGACCCCCTGCTTGTAAGGCAGGTGCTCTAAACCAACTGAGCTAA
>JBMYYN010000212.1:0-4367 GCA_049609445.1 Bacteroidia bacterium
CTTACTTATAATAGCTAGTCTTTTACTGGGACATGTATCTTTTGCTCAAGACTCCTTGATTTTAGAAGGTATAGAAGGTATTTCAACGTTTGCGAAAGATGCTGGAGGGAATATTTATGTCGCAGATAAGAAGCATTCTTTGCTTAAATTCGATAAACATGGAAAGCAAATCACAAATGTGAACATCAAATCTTATGGAGATATTTCATCTATAGATTGCTCCAACCCATTTGAAATTTACGTCTATTATCAAGATCAAAATATTATAGTGTTTTACGACAATATGCTCTTTGCTCGCGGAGAAATACGTCTAAACAATTACTATTTTACTAATGTGTCCTGCATATCAAGGTCCTTTGACAATAATATATGGTTGATAGACATGAGTGAGTATAAGCTCATCAAAATCAATAAAAAAGGAGATATTCTACTAGAAACTCCTTACCTATATAATATTCTGAACACTACATTGAAGTCATACAAAATTTGGGAAAGGGATAATTTTGTGTTTGTGGCGGACTCCGCAAATGGAATACATAAGTTTGATCACTACGGAACCCATATCAATACTTATTACATCAAGAATGCGACAGGAGCTAGCCTAGTATCAAACTTCTTCTTTTTTAAAGTAAAACATGAGCTTTTTAGTTATCATGTTTTAACCCGAGAGATGAAGAATCTTTCTATTGCATTGAAAGAAAACACTTCAATATATGCTCAAAATGAGCACGTCTATATATCGAAGGAAAATAAAATTATTTCATACCCTGCGGAGTAATAGATATTTTTGCTCGAGAAATCATTATGCTCGAAACATTAGAGGGAATTTACGCACGTTTTAAGGAAGTAGAACTTTTGCTCAGTAGCCCTGAAGTTGCTTCTGATATGAAGAAGTTTACTAAACTGAATAAAGAATACAGTGACCTAAAACAAATAGTTGAAAAGTACTTCGAGTATAAAAATCTCGTGAGCAACTTATCTGAAGCTAAGGAAATGCTTGAAATGAGCGATGATCCTGAGATGAAGGAGATGGCCAAAGAGGAGTTTGAAACACTAAATGAACGACAAGGGCCACTAGAAGATGAGATAAAAATGTTACTCATTCCAAAAGATCCTGAAGATGATAAAAATGCTATGGTGGAGATTCGTGCGGGTGCAGGAGGCGATGAGGCTAGTATCTTTGCCGGCGATCTATTCCGAATGTATTCCAAGTTTTTTGACTCACAGGGCTGGAAGCATGAAATAATGGATATCACCGAGGGTACGGCCGGTGGTTATAAAGAGATAATAGTAAAAGTAGAAGGAGTAGAAATATTCGGTACGCTGAAGTTTGAAGCTGGTGTTCACCGGGTACAGCGTGTACCTGAAACCGAGACTCAAGGAAGAGTGCATACTTCTGCGGCTACTGTAGCTGTTTTGCCAGAAGTAGAAGACGTAGATGTACAACTAAATCCGGGTGACATAGAGATGCAAACGTCAAGATCTGGTGGTGCCGGTGGTCAAAATGTAAATAAAGTTGAAACTAAAGTTCAGTTGACACACAAACCTTCTGGAATCGTAGTAGTTTGCTCTCAGGCTCGTTCGCAATTGGCAAATAGGGAAATAGCTATGGATATGATTCGTGCTAAACTCTACGACATCGAACTGGTCAAAAGAAATGGAGACATAGCAGCTAAACGTAAGACTATGGTATCTACGGGAGACCGATCTGCAAAAATCAGAACATACAACTACCCTCAGGGGAGAGTTACTGATCATCGTATAAACTTAACTTTATACAATCTCAATGGAGTTATGAATGGAGACATCATCGAAATAATCGATGCTCTTAAGATGGCAGAAAATGCAGAAAAGCTCAAACTTGGCGGATTCTAAGAAAACGCTTTTTTAAATTTTATTCACAAAAAGAGGTCATTTTTGGTGTTTTATGTGCTAAAAAATATTTTTGCATCAGAAAAATACCAAAATTATGCGTTTAGAAGCACTAAAAACGGCAACATCTCGAAAAGTTAAGAATCTAAAGAAAACTAAGGTTTCTTTTACAAAACTGTACAACTCCAATGTATTCGACGACATTGCGATGAGAGATTTTCTTAGCAAAGAAGCTTATGAATCTGTAAGTAAGTCTATAAAAGATGGAAAAACCATCAATAGAAAAATGGCTGAACACGTAGCCTCTGGAATGAAGCAATGGGCACTTAGCAAAGGTGCTTCACACTACACTCATTGGTTCCAGCCTTTAACCGGTTCTACGGCAGAAAAACATGATTCTTTTTGGGAACCGAAAAATGGCAAAGCAGTAGAAAAGTTTTCTGCAGGTGCATTAGTACAGCAAGAACCAGACGCTTCTAGTCTTCCTAATGGAGGACTTCGAAACACTTTTGAAGCAAGAGGATACACGGCGTGGGACCCTTCATCTCCTGCATTTATATATGAAAACACGACTGGAAAAACTCTTTGTATACCAACTGTATTCGTATCGTACAATGGCGAAGCACTAGATTACAAAGCTCCATTATTGAAATCAATCAATCTTGTAGACAAGGCCGCTACAGATATCTGCAAGTACTTTTTAAAAAAAGTATCATCATGTACTGCATCTTTAGGTATCGAACAAGAATATTTCTTAGTAGATGAAGCTATGTTCAATGCTCGCCCAGACTTAGTAATGTGTGGACGAACTCTTGTAGGACATGCTCCTGCCAAAGGTCAACAAATGGACGATCACTACTTCGGATCTATTCCTGACAGAGTTTTTAACTACATGTATGATCTTGAGATAGAATCTGCTAAGCTTGGTATTCCATTAAAAACTCGTCACAATGAGGTGGCTCCAGGTCAGTATGAGTGTGCTCCTATGTTTGAAGATGTCAATTTAGCGATAGATCACAATCAGCTATTAATGGACCTAATGGATGAGATAGGTAGAAAACACCATTTCAGAGTTCTATTACATGAGAAACCATTTGCAGGAATAAACGGTTCCGGAAAGCATAACAATTGGTCATTAATCACAAACACTGGTGTTAATCTTCTTTCTCCAGGAAACGACCCTAACTCTAACCTGTTGTTCCTTACTATATTCATCAATACGATTAAAGCATTACACGACAATGCAGATATAATTAGAGCGAGTATAGCATCTGCATCCAATGACCACAGACTAGGAGCGAACGAAGCACCTCCTGCTATTATTTCTGCTTTCATAGGATCAAAACTTACAGATGTTTTAAATGCATTTTTACAAGACACAAAAGCAACTGATGAGGGCGATAAAAAATCAATCAATATTCATAAGATTCCTGAAATTTTAAGAGATAATACCGATAGAAACAGAACCTCTCCATTTGCCTTCACCGGAAACAAGTTTGAACTAAGAGCTGTAGGGTCTTCGACCAACTCTGCACAACCAATGACTGCTCTAAACAGTGCAGTTGCTCACCAACTTATACAGTTCAAGAAAGCTGTTGATGCTGAGATTAGCAATGGTACAGAACAGAAAACAGCTATCATTTCTGAATTGAAGAAAACATTGATTAGTGCTCAGAACATCCTCTTTGAAGGAAACAACTACAGTGATGAGTGGGCTGCTGAAGCTGAAAAAAGAGGCTTGAGTAATGTCAAAAACACTGCCGAGGCACTTCGAGCTTACATTAGCGATCAAGCTGTTGCTACGTTCGTTACTAACGGTATATTCACCAAAGAAGAACTTCATGCAAGATTTGAAATTATGCTAGAAGAGTATACCAAGAAAATCCAAATTGAGGGTAGAGTGCTTAGTGATTTAGCATACACATATGTTATCCCTCCGTCAATTGAGTACCTATCTACACTAGCGTCCAATGTAAAGACATTGAACGACGCTGGCTTAGAAGTAGGCGATGCTCAACGTCACTTGGTAAACCGCATCTCAGTTCATATTGACGAGCTCAAAAGCAAAGTGGATACGATGACAGAAGCGAGAAAAAGAGCAAACAAAATAGAAGATTCTGAGGAAAAAGCTATTGCATATAACAAAGAAGTTAAAGACACTTTTGATGATATCAGATACCACGCTGACAAGTTAGAAAGTCTTGTTTCTGACAAGCTTTGGGCTCTGCCTAAATACAGAGAACTCCTCTTTATTAAATAGCCATTTTTTCATAACCAACTAAAAAACAGAGGGAAATTAGCAATGCTGATTTCCCTCTGTTTTTATTATAAGTCACTATTAATTTGTTTTTGGGCATATATTTTTTGATTTTTGACGTTCTAATCACGAGATGAATTTGAAATTAAATTACTATGTGAAATTTAGCCTTTCACTATGTGCAATAATTTTATTGGCAGGATGTGCTAAAGTTACTATGAAAAAAGCTGATGAAGCT
>JBMYYN010000213.1:0-4357 GCA_049609445.1 Bacteroidia bacterium
AATCAAGATACTTTGAAAACCTAAAAGCCCCTTGCTTGATTCAAGCAAGGGGCTCTTATTGATTTAGTTAGTGTACTATTCCTATGGTCTGGAGATTACTCTTCCCCGAAACACAGTTCTTTATGCAAAGAATCTATTATTTAAGGATGACTTTTTGAGTCACGATTCCTTCTGAAGTTCTGAATCTAACCGTATAAAGACCAGCAGATAGGTCTACTAAGTTTATTGTTCTGATAGGATTGGTTATAGATTTTAAGATTTGACCTTGATAGTTCATTACAGTACATGATTCTATTTTTAGTCCTTTAGGGTTATATATTTTAACAAAGTCAACCGTTGGGTTAGGATAGATTTTAATATCACTATTTGCGATTTCAGTAGTTGAGTTTATTTCCTTATCACCTATTTTTATGTTGTCAAAGTAAGAGATGTGATCTTCAGATCTATCTTTAAAATCAGGGAAAATTACGATTTGATCATAGGTCATGTTTTCGTGATTCACAGTAGAAAAATCAAATGTGAGTTTTTCCCATTCGTTGATTTTTGTGTTAGCCACTTTCAATTCTCCTTTGGACCATCCGGATGCTGTCACCAATTTTATTCCTACGTCACTTATTACGGTCTTATATACCATAATGGTGATTGTAGAGTTGCTAGCATCTATTTTGTAATTGCCTATATCTGACCCGTGAAGAGATTCGCAACCAGCCCACGGGGCTCCTGTGCTTCTAGATGTGAATTTGGCTACTTTATCACTGGTGTTGACTCCTGTTTTTGAAGGGTTGTCTACAATTTCTAAATCCGGGTTATCATCGTTTTCGAAAGTGGTCCATGTCCAATTAGCTCCATTTTCACCTGCTTCGAAAGTGATAGGAGTGTTTTGAGCATAATTAGCAAAGTAGACCAGCGATAATAAGATAAGTATGATGAGTTTTTTCATGATTTTTATGCTTTAGAATATAAAATGGGGCTGCACATTTTTGAACAACCCCACAACAACATTTCTAAATTTAGTAGTTTAGTTTTTAATAAAGCGTTGAGTTAATGTTCCATTTTCGGTATTTATTTTCAAGAAATATATACCTGAAGTATAGTTGCTAAGGTCCATTGATGAATTGATCGAAGAACTATTTACTGATGTTACATTTAATACTTGGCCATGAGAACTTAGTATTTCGTAGCTATTTATGTTTATCCCGTTAGTAGCGATATCTAGATTGAGATTATCATTTACTGGATTAGGATACATTTTGAAGCTGTTAAACGAAGCTTCTGTAATTCCATTGGTCTCTGGTTTGCTAAAGTAGATATTGTCTAGATACAGTGTAGCACCACCTGTTGGTAGAGCTGAAAATATGATCTGAGAGATGTTTGAAGTTCCTTTGAGGCCTGTCATGTCAGCCAAAGCTATTTTGTGATTGTTCCATGTTTCAGTAGCGGCTCCTTCTATAGCAACCTCATGCTCAGAATCATCTCCTCCTCCAAATGCATTGTCCGCACCGAAGTCAACTAATTTGATTCTATAAGTAGTAGCATTTGGAGTCCAAGCGTCAAATGTGATATGCTCCATATCACTTGCATCTATACTGTTTCCTGCTACAGCCTCTATCCCTACAAAATCCAAAGAAGAATATTTCTTTACATCGTTGCCATCCACTTGTATATCTTCTAATGTAGCGTTAGACCATGATGTTTTCCAAGTATCTACTGTAGCATCCGTATATACATTGCTAAATAATGAGATTACATCAGCTTCCTTGTCTGTAGGATCTGCTGCTGCAGTCGTAGGTTCAGCATCTGGAACCAGTTTATGGAATAGAATATTGTCTACATACACAGTAGCTGCTCCTGAAGGACCAGCAGCAAAAATGATTTGTGCAATGTTCGTCTTACCAGATAAATTTATAAAGCTATCTAAGTCTAAGTAAAGATTTACCCACTCGCTTTGAGTTGGGCTAGTAAATATAAGTTCGTGCTCAGTGTCATCTCCACCTTGGTATGAACCATCCGCACCAAAATCAACCAATTTAACCTTAAATTCAGTTGCATCTGGTGACCAAATGTCAAGGTTGAAATGTGTCATTTCAGATGCATTGATGAAGTTTCCAGCACCTGGTTCTATTCCTACGAATGATAAGTTAGAATACTTTTTTACGTCATTTGTTCCTACTTGAATGTCCTCAAAATCTCCGTTAGACCATCCTGTTCTCCAGGTACCTACAGTGACATCAGTATAAGCGTTGCTAAATAGAGATATAACGTTGGCTTCTTTAAATTCGGGAGCTGAAGCAGCAGCAGCTGGTGCAGCAGCCGGCCCTTCAGTAGTGTCCGAAGAACAATTGCCATAGTTCATAAGAAGTACAGTGTCATTCTGAACATTGACCATCTTTCTATCATTGAAGTTGTCAGGATTAGCACACGGTAGACCTCCAATGTTTTCTTTACACGACCAATCAGGACAAGCACCATTAGCTATAGTGAAATAGTCCGTAAATCCTTTTGGTTGTCTTGTGGTCCATTCGTAAACACCTCCGCCGTCAGCGTCAGTCATAAGGTTGGTGCCTGGAGATCCGAAAGTAGTACCTCCAGCTATGTGCATACCTCCTGCATCTACACTTATATGCTTTGTATTAACAAAAAATGTAATGTTCACAGAGTCTTGGGCGTATACCCCAGCTGCTACAAAAACGAGAATTAAAGTAAAAATTTTTTTCATGTTTCTTATATGTTTTGGTCAAATGTAACGAAAAAAAGGTTAAAGTAAAAAATACTATAAGTAATAAAGTGATTTGTACTATAAGTATTATATTTGAACAATCATCAAAAAAGGAATAAGTGAGCGACAACAATAAATTTTATCTATCCGAGAATGACATGCCATTAAAGGATTATTTTGTCTTTGGTCTATCTGTCGATTGTGTTGTTTTCGGGTATCAACAAGGTAAGATTAAGGTTTTACTTATCGAAAGAGATGCGGAGCCATTTAGAGGTAGCTGGGCATTACCTGGAGACTTGGTGTCTCCTAAGGATGATTTACTATATTCTGCAAATACTGTTTTAACTAATCTTACAGGTTTGGAAAATATATTCATGGAGCAGTTTTATACCTTTGGTTCTGTAGATAGACACCCAGTAGGGAGGGTAGCGACGGTTGCATATTATTCTTTGGTAAAGAGTAGCAACTATGACCCGGTGGCTTCATCTTGGGCTAAGTCATTAAAATGGTTTGATATTAGAGATTTGCCGGAATTGGCGTTTGATCACGAAGAAATCTTGAATAAGGGTATACGGACATTACAACGTAGAGTGCGATATCGTCCGGTGGGTTTTGAGCTTTTACCAAATAAATTTACACTCAAAGAACTTCAAGTTCTATACGAGGCTTTGCTAGAAGTGAAATTTGATAAACCTAATTTTAGGAAAAAGATATTAGGAATGGACTTGTTGATTCCTTTGGATGAAATGGAGACGAATGTATCTCATCGTCCTGCAAAGCTTTTCAGATTTGATGAGGAGCGATATCAACAACTGAAAAGTGAAGGGTTCAACTTTGATGTCTAACTAGTAAGCAACTAAGCAAAGTTTTATGGGAAAGAGTTTAGAAGGGAGAACAGCTCTTGTAACTGGGTCAAGTAGGGGAGTAGGTCAGCAGATTGCTCTCGGATTAGCTGCAGAAGGATGTAATATAATAGTGCATGGGACCAAGGTGTCTAATTGTATTCAGACCAAAAGTCTTTTAGAATCTTACGACGTAGAAGTTAAAGTTGTAGGCGGTGACTTAAGTTCTGAATCTTCTGTGAAAGAGTTGATAGAAAGTGTTACATCACTCAATTTGCCTATCGATATTTTGTACAATAATGCCGCTGTTATGGAAGATTATAATTCAGATTTCTTGAATTTTTCGTGGGATACTTGGAGAAGAACAATGGAAATAAATGTATTCGCACTGTATCAGATGTGCGGTGCTTTTATTCCCCAAATGGTGGAAAGAGAATATGGTAGAATAGTCAATCTCACTTCGGGTATAGCACAGACTCCAGAATTGGCTCCCTACAGCTCTTCTAAATGGGCGGTAAGAAAACTAACTGAGGATTTGGCGTACAAGTGCTCTGGTACGAATGTGAAGGTTAACGCGTTGGATCCCGGATGGCTACGAACGGATATGGGTTCTATGGACGCTCCTAATCCTGTAGAAGCAGTGTTGCCAGGAGCTATAGTGCCTGCCTTGATTGATAAAAATGGGGAAGAAGGAAAAGTGTTTGAAGCCTTGAATTACAGAACTTAAAATTTTAGGTTTTCATTTTTGTCCCACAATCCCCAAAAAGCACCTACATCACCCTCGTCTCCAGTTTTCCAA
>JBMYYN010000214.1:0-4335 GCA_049609445.1 Bacteroidia bacterium
GCACCTTCACTCATTTTCTCAGCTAAGTCTACTCCTGGACCAAACAGCTTTTTCAAAAATCCTAACATGCCGCAAATGTGTATCATTCAAATCTGAAGTTTTGCAACTAATGTTACTAAATACTATATTTGGGAAAAGGCAAGTATGAATAAGTCAGAAATACACGAAGCTTGTATGCAGAAACTCCAAACTCAGTTGGATGAGTTGAAATCTGCGATAGACAAAGTCCAAGAATCGGTAGTAGGAGAGGAAAATAGTACCGCTGGTAACAAGTTTGAAACGGCTAGGGCAATGGGGCAAGAAGAATTGGATCGTTTGAATAGAACACTGAATAATGCAATCCGTGAGATGAACATCATTCGACAAATTGATGTCCAAAAACCTTGTGATTCTGCTCAATTGGGAGCACTGATAAAAACTACTCGCAAGACGATGTACCTCAGTGTCGGTATTGGCAAAATACAAATAGGAAAAGAAAAAGTCTTCGCTATATCCACTTCCTCACCTATTGGTCAAGAACTCATAGGTATGGAAGAAGGTGAAATGGTCTCATTTGCGGGAAAGAGAGAAAAAATCATATCAATTACCTAAACATCATTCCATCATCGGATTTTGACTCTTGTCTACCCAACCTAAATCAAGTTTTACGTCTTGGTCTCGAGTCAATACCAACGTAGACATACACCTTTGGTCATCCACATTTACAGTCTTAAGCGGTTCTACAAACTTCAATTGATTATCAGATATGGCTTTAGTCAATTGAGATCTATTTAACAAATACCTCGTGGTTCCATCTGGTAGTTTCACCCTACCACTTTCCTCTCCCCCATAAGAAGGATGTATCGCAAAATCAGAAGTCATTCGTATAAATAGTACTCCTGTTTCTGATAATAAAGCTGACATAGAGCTCATCATACGCTGAAAATGATCATGTGACTTTGCAAAGTGTAAAACGGCATTGCAAATGATAAAATCAAACTTCCGCTCACTCTGATATTCTTCGATAGAAGAAACGGTATATCTACCTACATCATCAGGATAAAGCTCGTGTATTTCACTTATGCTATTACTCAAAGGGTCACAGCCCCAAACATCAAAACCTTGATCCAGTAAGAAATAACTGTTTCTACCTGTTCCGCAGCCAGCATCCAAAACTTTGGTTGTTTTTGATATGCGACCTTTTTGAATTTGATCGAGAAGGTAGATGTCTATATTCTTTAGTTGTTTTAAAAACTCCATGAGATGTAAAATCTTGTATTATCTTAACAAAGATAACCATGTGCTAGACCCAATAGTTCGTATTGAATTCAAAAAAATAGTAATCTTGCCCAATGCAAATCATCTCTTGGAATGTAAACGGAGTTAGGGCTTCAGTCAAAAAAGGACTAATCGATATTATCAATGACAGTGGTGCAGACATTTATTGTCTCCAGGAAACCAAGGCACAAGATGATCAAGTACAAGAAGCTTTAGCAGAGTTAAATGGATTTCATATATACTCAAACTCAGCTACTAAAAAAGGCTACAGTGGAGTTGCTATTCTATCGAAAACAGAACCAATATCTGTGACTTCTGACATAGGAATAGAGGAGCATGATGATGAAGGCAGAGTCATCTGTGCTGAGTACGATGATTTTTTTCTCATCAATGTATACGTGCCAAACAGTGGTGCTGGTCTCAAGAGACTGGAATACAGAAGCACTTGGGATAAAGCTTTCAAAAGCTATCTAGCTGATCTACAATCTAAGAAACCTATCGTAGTAACAGGAGATTTCAACGTGGCCCACCAAGCTATCGACCTCAAGAACGACAAGAGTAACTACAACAAAACCAGCGGCTATACCCAAAAAGAGATAGATGGTTTAGACGGAATTCTAAGCATTGGATTAAAAGACACGTATAGAGAACTGTATCCTGAAGAAGTCAAATATAGTTTTTGGAGTATGAGATTCAACGCTCGTAAAAACAATGCTGGCTGGCGTATAGACTACTTCCTTGTCTCAGATGCACTAATGTCTAGAGTCTCTGATTCATTCATAGACAACGACACTTTTGGCAGTGACCATTGCCCGGTAGGATTGATGTTTACCTAAAGTCATTATTTGAAGTCATACTCAAATGAGTGACGAAGATGATTGTAAATTGCAATTCATGAAAACATACTCTAAGTCTGCCATCAGGCTCCTTTTATTATTCCTTTTTGTAATTGGAAATCTAACTAGCTCAGCTCAATCTACGAATATTGCAATCGGATTGAGTCATTCCAAGTTTTCAAGCCAAACTACGTGGGTTCACAGAAATGTGCAGACGAATGAAAATACTATTAGGACTTTTGGAATTGTCTGCCAACCAAGTATAACATACCGCATAGATAGCCTGTTGCATTGTAAATGGTCAACCTATATTGACGTAGGGTTTTATAATAATGAAAATAAGAATATACTATCGAATGTAGAAATTCCAGTTATCGGAGAAATACATATTGGTAATCATAATAGGTTTCAATTATTTGCTGGAGGTGGTATTGTCTTTGCAACCTATTCACCATTTTCTTATGATTCAGGATTAGTCGGACCTCAAGGTAGTGGTGGTGTTGAGTTCAACTATAAAAACCAAAGGTGCAAACTAAGATACTCGTACACAAAAGGGCTACTCTCAAATATCAGGGAACGTGGAATAATATTTACAAATAACTATGGTGACTACAGAACACAGAACGTAATAAGTGTACTTGTCTATGTAAATTACAAATGATTCATCAAAACAAACTTCCCTGTGCTTCTCCTCCAGGTATTTTCATGTCGTATCCCCACTCTTTGTTGATTTTTTGAATCAGCCGTGCTGATAGCATCTGCAGGTCCTTTTCTATGGTTTGATGGATAAAGAAATTGATCTGTTCTATCCCTTGCTCCCTCCACACACATAATCTGTCAAACCACTCATCCAATCTATCTATGTCACTAGGATGATTTGCACCCGTAAATCGCACAAAGCATTGATTGTTAGTCAGTCTCATATGCATAATGTCTCTCCTACCTGCTGTGTCTGTGATTGTGTGACAAACCTTATTTTCTTCAAGCATCGCGTACAGCTCATTCGCGACGTGCTTATCATTATACCATTCCGTGTGCCTCAACTCTACGCTAAGAGGCAAATCCACAGGCCATTGCTTGACAAACTTAGTGAGATCATCAAAGTTCTTCGGTCCATAGTTATCGTTCATCTGCAAGAAAACCGTCCCTAGCTTTTCTTTGAAATGAGAAATACTAATAAGGTAGTCATTCAGTTCATTCTCACAGTTTTTTAATCTCCTAAACTGACTGATAAGCTGAGGTACCTTCGGAAAAAAAGTAAAATCTGAAGCAGATCTGTCGTACCATTTATCTACCGTAGTAGTCGGAAATATGCGGTAGTAAAATGCATTCATCTCTATGCTATTGAATTGAGAAGAATAATAGGTCAATTCATCCTTTGTCCCTCGAGGATAAAACCCTTTTAATTCAGCTTTGGCCCATCGAGGGCAACCAATATATACCTTTGGTTTCTTACCCTCATAGCCTCCCTGGTCTAAGACTCTTGCTGTGTCTATATGATCCTTAGGAAGGCTTAAATCGAGAATTCCTGGATTTTCTACTTTTCCGAATTTCACGGGACGAAGGTAAAATTAGATTTTAAGACTGACAACGAACCCACTAATTGGCTTGAAGTATGTTTCTGATGATGTTCTTTCTCTGGACGAGTATAAATCTGCACCTGATTTAATATAATTTTCAACGCTCTTCACTTGTTGAAATACTACGTTGGTCTCATACTGTATCGAAAGTTTTGCACTAATCCTATACGCAAAGTTAAATCCCGGAGCCATTCCTATAATCTTGTCATTGTAATCATATTTCCTTCCGCCAAATGCGGCTCCTCCCCAGTCTTCGCCTACTGCAATCCTTCTTTCATATTTCAGATCTAAAAATCCACCAAACTCCGTTTTGCCCCATATCCAACCTTTCTGTACCCCAATCGTAACAATACTTCCATTGGATTTAAAAAACTGATGAGGCTCACTTGTGTTTCTATCTCCAATCTCAAAACCAGTAGATTCTCGACCCAGAGACGCTCTTATGGTTAGCGTATCAGTATACAGTTTATAGCAGAGTCCACTCAATACCGTTATGCCGTCGTACTTCTCCTTTCCTATACTAGCATATGGTGTACGAACATTCGTTATAAGGTTCAATCCGATTTCATGTCTTGAAATCTGAGCATAACCATTTATTCTAATTAGCATTGCCGAAAGTACAAAGACCCGTTTTAATGAGTTACACATAGTATTATGGCTCC